>JAYUAL010000270.1:0-1742 GCA_043741355.1 Gemmatimonadales bacterium
CTGCAACAGCGCGACCGGCAACGGGACGATTCAGGACATCGTGCAGACCGATCCGCGCTCGCCGTTCAACGGCGTATCGCGGTTCGTGGACATCAATGGTAACCGGGTGGATAACGCGGACGGCAGCGAGGTGATCTACACCGATCCGTTCGGGAAGCGGGGCCGGAGCTCCGCGTTCCCGGGAAGCATCCGCCAGTTCGTCTCCCGGACCAACAACAGCGCGGTGCCATTCCGCGGTCCCCGAATCGGCGACGGAAGGAATTACGGTGGGCCGGGGGTGCATGCGCCGAATTGAGAGGCTACGAGGCCAAGAGGCCAAGTGGTTTCCTAGCCGCTTGGCCTCTCGGCCTCTTAGGTCTTACCTGATCTTCTCGAATGCCAGGTTCCCTATCCGGTACTGCTTCCAATCCTTGTAGTCGAAGTGCCACCACTCGGATGAATTGACCGTGAATCCCTCCGCCTCCATGGCGGAGCGGAGGAGTTCGCGGTGCCAGCGCTGCCGGGAGGTCCCGCCCGCGTAGGCGGGATAGGAGCGGTGGGAGAACTCATCGTACGTCCCCGGCATCTCCACCGCCCGTCCCGTCCCGATCTCATAGAGCGACAGATCCACCGCCGCGCCCCGGTTGTGCCGGGACCCGGTGGCCGGATTGGCTACGAACTCGTGCTGGGCCGGCGGCGTGGCATCCCAGAACATCCGGGTGACGTACCAGGGCCGGTAGCCGTCATGGATCAGCAGGCCGTATCCCTGGGTGCGCAGGGCCTGGTGGGCGCGGACCAGCGCCTCCGCCGCGGGTCGCTGGAGGAATGCCCTGGCCTGACTATAGAGGGGCTGCCCCAGGAAGTTCCGCGACGAGGCATAGCGGATGTCGAGACGGATGGTGGAATCGAGCTTGAGCAGCTCGGCGAGGTCGGTGGTCAGGAAGCTGCCCGGCTCCTCGGGCGGAGAGGCGGCCAGGGCCACGCGCCGCAGCTCCGGAACCGGCCTGAGCGGGACCACACGGAACACCGAGCCGTCCTCCGGACCCAAAGCCCGCCGCGGAACGACCATGGTCCCGTTCACGATTGCAGTAGCCCGGCCGCTGTTGCCACGAAGAAACCGGATCTTCGTTCCCGGATGGTCGCCGGCGCTTACAAACGCGTCGGGGCCCGACGGTGTGAGCACCATTTCGAAAGAGTCGGCTCGACTGGTCGGGTACATCCTGGCGATGAGCCGCCCAGCGCGCTCCAGCAGCATGAACCGGGAAAGCGTGTCCGAGCCATATTCGCCGATCACGCCGCGCCACGCGGCTGATGGAGCGGCTGGAGGCTCCTGGCGAGGCGCCTGGAGTAGGACGAGAGTCGCCGCGGCGCAAAGACGCAAGGAACCCACCGTCCTCACGGTCGTCACGGTCTCGGTCGGCTCCGCCATTTCAGGTATTCAGCGGTGTGACGGTCGTCCCACGGCATGCGCTGGCCCCGGATGAATACTTCTCGCACCTGACTC
This sequence comes from Gemmatimonadales bacterium, assembly GCA_043741355.1. Classification (GTDB taxonomy): domain Bacteria; phylum Gemmatimonadota; class Gemmatimonadetes; order Gemmatimonadales; family GWC2-71-9; genus JABFSM01. The sequence continues at coordinate 1,484 of JAYUAL010000270.1, forward strand.
CGGACGTCGAGCGGGTCGCCGGTGGTGACGAAGAGGTTGGCCACTTTGCCGGCTTCGATGCTGCCGAGACGGTCCGCCACGCCCCAGATGCGGGCCGGATTGATGGTGACCGCGCGAAGCGCCTCCTCGGGATCGAGCCCATACGCGGTGGCCAGGGCCGCATTGTAGGGGAGGTTCCTGGCGTCGCCCTCGCCACCGTCGTTGGTCTGAAACGCAATCAGCACGCCGGCTTTGGCCAGCACGCCGGGATAGGCGTAGA
>JAYUAL010000271.1:0-4338 GCA_043741355.1 Gemmatimonadales bacterium
ACCCATCGCCCGCCCGCGCGGCTGGATGGTGACCTTGTGAAGCGGATCGGCGGAGCAGAACACCACGCCGGCCAGGGCATGCCCGGCCTCATGCAGCGCCACCAGCCGTCGCTCATGGTCGGATACGGCGAGGCCTTCCTGCGCCCGGCCCAGCAGCACCCGGTCCCGGGCCTCCTCGATGTGGGTCCAGGTAACGGTAGCGCTTCCGGTTTTCACGGCCAGGATGGCCGCTTCGTTGATGAGGCTGGCGAGATCGGCCCCGCTGGTACCGGTCATCAGCCGCGCCAGGCGTGTGAGATCGACACCGGGATCGAGCGGCACGCTGCGGTCGCGCACGTGAAGCGCCATGATCTCCTCCCGCTCGGAGACGGTGGGCAGGCCCACCGACACGCTGCGGTCGAAGCGGCCCTTCCGGAGCAGGGCGGGGTCCAGGTCGCCGGCGCGGTTGGTAGCGCCCACCACCACGACGCCGACGCTGGGATCGAATCCGTCCAGCTCGACCAGGAACTGGTTCAGGGTCCGGTCATCCTCATTGTGTCCCTGCTCTCGGCCCCGCCGGCCGCCGAGGGTGTCGATCTCGTCGATGAAGATCACCGCGCCGCCGGCCTTGCGGGCCTTCTTGAACAGCGCCTTGATCCGCTGCACCCCCTGGCCGACGTAGGTGCCGGTGAAGTCGCTGCCGGCGGCGACGAAGCAGGGGACTCCCGCCTCTCCCGCCAAGGCCCGCGCCATCAGGGTCTTGCCGGTGCCAGGCGGGCCCTCGAGGAGCAGTCCCTTGGGAATCCGGGCGCCCATCGCGGCAAAGCGTTGCGGCTCCTTCAGGAATCCCACGATCTCCCGGAGATCTGCGATAGCCCCGGTATTTCCCGCGACATCCTGGAAGGTGACGGTGGTGCCGGCCTTGAAGCCCGCCCCGCTGTTGACACCGCTGCCCCCGAGCTGCCGCCGGACCAGCACGCCCATGAGCAGGAGGGCCGAGAGGGAGACCGAAATGCCGAGGATGAACACGATGTCGAGTGGCGGGGCCAGGAAGCTCACGCCCACGTTGGCCGCGGTGGCCGCGGTAACGAGCGGGGAGACATCGCTCGCCGGATAGATGATGCGGACCGGTTTCGCTCCATTCACGCTCTGCGAGAGCCAGGCGCGCACTTCGGTGCCGGGCCTGACCTGAATCGAGTCAACTTTGTGCTGCTGCATGGCGGTGAGGAGAGCGCCATAGGAAATGGTCAGCGGCCCGGCGGTGCGGGGGCGGGTTAGGGCATAGGTCAAGAGACTCACGACCACGACGAGAATCGCCCCGATTGTGAAAACCGGGAAACCAATGCGGCGAAGACTACGGCTGAATCGCGAGAAGATGGTGCCCATCGGAGCTCCTGCGAGTTGTCATTGGGCGGACCCGAAGATCCGCCAATCCCGATTGTCAATTACGATTCGTGACAGCAGATTGTTGCAGGGACCGTGCCGAATATTTCGCGGGAAAGTTGGGGAGAGTTAACACTCGTTCCGCCCGCGCACCCGGATCTCCAGTACTCGCTCGATCGTGATCAGATAGTCCGAGGTCGACTGCATCCCGTAACGCCCCGGCCCGCCAGCGAGCCCCGCACCCGCCAGATGAATCCCCTGTATCCCTCCTTCCCCTTACGCTTGGGGAGAGGTCTTCGCGATTTATTTCTGCTTGCGGTGTGAGCCGGGCCCAGACCTTCAGATTGCGACTCCCGCAGAACGAGAACCGGCTCCGCTCCACGCCAACGTCCCAAGTCCCCGAAACAGTCGCCGAAGTTCAGGGCCGCCGGATGCCGGCCTCGCCCGAAGCGCAGCGATGCATCGCGCGAGGACCACCTGCTCCTCCCCGACCGGCACGACCTCCGCGCCGATGCCCCTCCGAGCTCGCGCTCGATCCGGTAGCGGTCCGCCAGCGCGGCGATGAGGCGAGTGAGCGTCACCGTCATGGGCGCGCCTCCGCTCGGCGGGTCGAGTCCGCACTCCGCAGGAGCGTCGGCCACCGCTGGATCAACGCAACGGCGAGGCCCGACGGCGACGCCCGCACGAGATAGCGCTCGCCGTCACCCACCATGGCAAGGCCGGTGCCGCGGTCGTCGAAAGTGGAGCGCCGCCAGGTGGGTATCGTGAAGCGGGTCCTCGGGGGCCCGGCGGAGCTCACCGGATCGGGGCCGAGCGACACCTCCTGCACCCTGCCGTCCGGTGTCACGAAGGTCAATTGGCGGCCCGCGTGGCTCCAGGTGGGCCAGCGTCCGCCGTCCAGCGACACTCGGACCGGCGGACCGGCTGGAAGCTTCTGCAGGTACACCTCCGCCCGGCCCGTTTCGTCGGAGCTATACGCCACGGCGCGGCCGTCCGGAGAAAAGTGGCCCTCCCAGATTCTTCCCGGCCGCACGATCCGCCGGGAATCTGCCGTATCGCCGAGGGCCACGACCGTGAGCAGCGTATCCTGTCGCAGCAGGAGGTGCCGTCCGTCGGAAGACCAGTCCAGCGGGACAGGGCAGTCGTTGGCTGCCGAGGCGGAGGTCTGAACGACCGCACGCTCGAGGTCGGTGGCAAGGTCCCGTTCCACGATTCTGCACCGGCCGGGTCCGATGCTGGCATGGACCAGACGCGACCCGTCGCCGTTGAACACCGGCCAGGTGGTTCCGAATCCCAACCCCGTACTGAAGGAGGTGTCGCGTATCGGGAGCCGGGTAGCGCGGTCGGCATCCAGGTCGTACAGCCAGAGTCCGACAGTATTCCCTGCCACCGCCACCATCGGCGGACCGGCCCGCCGCGGCCGGACGCTCAGGGTCCAGGTTCCTTCGAGGCGCACCGAGTCCCGGAGCACCCCGCTCGCGTCGTACTCGAGGTAGGGCCGGTCCGCGATGCCCGGCAGAAAGGCGAAATCCCCGCTGGACGATGTCGCGAAGGTGTGGACGCCGCCACTGCTCCGCACGTCGGACGCCAGGCGAATGATCCGCCCGTCGAGCGCGAGGGTGCGCGGATCGATGCGGTGGGCGTCGACGCCGCGAGCATCCGTCAGGCTGGGCACGATCAGGTACCCGGGGGACACCAAGGCGAACTCGACGGCTCGTACCGGGAGCGTCGCGAGCTGGACCCCATCGAGCCCCGCCACGACCATGTCGAGCTCCCGTCCGCGCGAATAGAGGAAGCGCCGGCCGTCGGGGAGGAAAACGCCCCGGAGCGGGGGTCCGGCATTGCGGGAAACGAGGCGCCGGCAGGCGCCGCCGTCGGCCGGTACCGTCGAAAGTCCGTCGCGGTGACCAAACAGGATGACTCCCTCCGGACTCCATGAACCACCGGTCGGGTCGGTCACCGGGCACAGCCGCCGAGGCTCCCCGTTCGGATCCAGCACCGCGAGGTGGCCACCGGCGAAATAGCCCAGCGACCGGCCGTCCGGCGACCAGAACGGCGCAGTGGCTCCGGCAGTGCCCCGGAGCGGCGTCGCATCAAGCCGGTCGAGGTCCCGGAGCCACAGCATCCGCGATCCGTCCGCCGCCGAGAACACGAAGGCGAGCCGGCGGCCATCGGGCGTCAGCGCCAGAGAGCGCTGCTCCCCGAAGTTCCCTCCGGCAGGCGCGAGGATCGAGGTCGCGGTGAGCGGGCCGGGGGCGGATGCGGCCGGTCGTCGCAGGCCCGCGGCCACCCAACCGGCGGCAAACACCGCGGCGACGAGCGCCAGTCCCACGGTGAGGGCGGGCAGACGGGAGGACGAGTGCCTCCTCCCGCTTTCCCGTCCTCCCGTCTTCCCGTCCAGCGCATCAGCAAACTCCAGCGCACTTCCGAACCGATCCGCCGGCAGCTTCTCCAGTGCCTTCAGCACCGCGGCCTCGACGTGCTCGGGCACAGCTTTCCGCTGCACCGCGATCGGCCGTGGCTCTTCGGTCACCAGCCGGGCCACGATCGCCTGCACGCTCGGCCCCGTGAAGGGCGGCTCGCCCACCAGCATTTCGTAGCTCACCGCACCGAGCGCATAGATGTCGCTGCGCGGGTCGATGACCCGCTCCCCCATCGCCTGCTCGGGGCTCATGTACTGCGGCGTGCCCAGTGACAGGCCGGTCTGGGTCATCCGCGAGCCGCCGGCACTTTGTACGGCAAGGGCGATACCGAAGTCGGCCACCAGCGCGTGCCCGCCCTGGAGCAGGATGTTCTCGGGCTTGACGTCGCGATGGATGACGCCGAGCCCGTGCGCGTAGCCCAGCGCGTCGGCCACCTCGCGGGCGATCAGCACGGAATCGCCGATCGGCAGCTGCCGCTCGCGTTCGAGGCGGGTGCGCAGGGTCTCGCCGGTGACAAGCGGCATCACGTAGTAGAGCAGGCCGTCGGCCTCGC
>JAYUAL010000272.1:0-1738 GCA_043741355.1 Gemmatimonadales bacterium
GCGATGGGCGCGGTTCGCCGGCTGGCTTCGCTGGCCCGGGCCGCGCGGGAGGCGAAGAGTCTCCGGGTGCGGCAGCCGCTCTCGCGAATGCGGGTGGCGGTTCCCCGGGCGGCCGACGGCCCGCGGTTCCGGGGGATCCTCACCCTCCTGGCGCAGGAGGTGAATGTGCGTGAAGTGGAGGTGGTGGCGTCCGACGCCGATCTGGTGCGCCTGCGCGCCAGGCCCAACTTCAGGGCGCTGGGCAAGCGGTACGGCAAGCGCACCCCCGATGCCGCCGCCGCCGCAGCGGGACTCACCGCGGAGCAGCTCCGCGCGCTCGAGGCGGGAAACCGGGTGCACCTCAATGGTGGCGCCGACGCATGGGAGTATGGGCCCGAGGATATCACCGTCGAGCGGGAAGTGACTACCGACTGGCTGGTGCAAAGCGCCGGCAGCTACGTCGCTGCGCTCGATCCGGTGCTCACCGGGGAATTGCGAGCCGAGGGAGTGGCGCGGGAGATCATCAACCGGGTCCAGCGGCTTCGGAAGGAGGCGGGTTATGAGTACACCACCCGCATCGATGTCTGGGTGGACGGCTCGCCCGCGCTGCTGGAAGCGGTGCGGACTCACGCCGAGGTGATTCGCGGTGAGACGCTTGGGCTGGCGCTGCACATCGGCGCCGCCGCCCCGGCGCCGGATCGACAGGAAACGATGGAGATCGACGGCCATCGCACAGTCATTTCGGTCGCCCGCCATCCGGCGGGAGAAGCCTGAACCGGCTCAACATTCACGGAACGGCCATGAATAAGAAGCAGCTGACCTATCTCGAATCGCGGCTCCTCGACGAGCGTGCCCGGGTCATGAAGGAGCTGGGTTACTACGACGAGTCGTTCAACAATACCCTGCAGTCCTCGGACGGGGACCTCTCCTCTTATTCGTTTCACATGGCGGATCAGGGCACCGACACGATGGAGCGGGAAAAGCAATTCCTCTTCGCTTCGCAGGAAGGCCGCTATCTCTGGCACGTCAACCAGGCCCTTCGGCGGCTCTACGGCGAGCCCGACCGGTTTGGCAAGTGCCATCAGTGCGGGCAGGAGATCGCCTTCGAGCGGCTCGATGCGCTGCCCCACGCGCGGCTCTGCATTACCTGCAAGGAAAAGGAAGAGGATGAGAAGCGCCGCTGAGGGTCGCCGCCTTTTCTGGGCGGTCGCCGCAGTCGTTCTCGTCGTCGATTTCGTGACCAAGCGGGTGGCGGAGCAGGCGCTGTTACCCATCCCGGCCGTCGAGGTGATCGGGGAGTGGCTGCAGCTCCGGCTGGTCTACAACCAGGGTGCGGCCTTCGGATTGCACCTGGGGCCTTGGTCGCGCTGGATCTTTCTGGCCGTGGCGGTGCTCGCCATTGTCCTGCTGTACCGTCTGGCCCGGTCGAGCGCCCCGCGCGACTGGTTGCGCCAGGCGGCGTGCGGGCTGGTGGCCGGCGGGGCCGCCGGCAACCTGGTGGACCGCATTCGCACCGCCCAGGGAGTCGTGGACTTCATCGACGCGGGTATCGGCACCCACCGTTGGCCGACCTTCAACGTGGCGGACATGGGCGTGAGCTGCGGCGCGATCGCCCTGGCGGTGTCGCTCTGGCTCGAGGACGCGCGTCGGTCCCGGACCCCCACCGCGCCGTCCGCCTGAGCCGCCGCTGCCTCCCGTCACTTTCTCGGTCGTCGCCGGGGCTGCCGAACGCATCGATCGATTCCTCGCCGACCAGCTT
>JAYUAL010000273.1:0-4319 GCA_043741355.1 Gemmatimonadales bacterium
GGTCCATCCAGCCGGCCGTTCCGGACGCGCAAGGCCGGTCGTGACCCTCCCCGCGCCCCGGCTACTCCCCACGGGCGCGATCGGGCGCGATTGAAATTCTGGTGGGGATTTCGTCATGAGGGCGGAGCTGATGGGTAGGGGATTGGCCTCCGAAGGGTGGATCCACCTGGGGTCATACTCCGCGACCGCAGCGGCATCGCAGCTCACGACGGTCGCGGTGGCCCTGGACTCACAGTCTCTGGTCACTGCTTAATATGTTGACAGTATATCAGATTGCTCAAACTCCGTAACAACCTATTGGGCAATGCGTTCACCAATCACACAGCGCCATTATGTTTGTTACTGAACAAAAACAGTGCATTGCACAATCATATCTACCGTTCCTAGATTTGGTCTTACGATTTCCCCAGCCCGAAAGGAACCGACCAATATGCGTTCTCCCTGGCTACTCTCCAGGCTCGTGCCGTGCCTCGCGGTCGTCGTGGTGGCCTGTGCCACCGATTCTCCCGTAGCACCTCGAGCTGGAAGCCCGCCATTCCTCATCGGAGGCGGTGGCTGCTCGCCCCCGTCGGTGACCAGCGGGATCCTGCAGCCAATCAACGCCGACAACTCGAGCAGCTTCCAGCTCGGTCGGACCCTCCCCCTCAAGATCCGCGTGACGGACTGTGTCACTGGCGCAGGGGTGAACACTCTCGCGCCGGCCATCTCCTTGGAACTCGTTGATCTGGGCGGTGTACCGGTCAACGAAATCCTTTCGTCGAGCGCGGCCGATGCGGGCACGACCATGCGTTCCGCGGGCGATGGGCAATACATTTTCAACCTCTCTACCAAACTCAGCCAGTTCAACGCCGGGCAGGACCTGAGGCCAGGGGTATATCAGCTCACCATCGCGAGCCCGGGAGACTTTTTAGACGTGGTAGTCCGGTTCTCTATTCGCCCATAGGGAATAACCCACAACTCTTGCGCTGCAAACGACCCTCCGGTGCACGTCATCGGAGGGTCGTCGGCTTCCCGTGCCACTCAGCGGTCGGGTGAGGCGTTGGTCTGACTCAGCGTCACTTTGGACCAGCCGACCCTTGCCACGAGCGCCAAGTTCCCCATCAGCGTCCTGCCCCCGAACCCCGCGGACCCCATCAGAGCCTTGGAGTTCATCCGGCCTCAGCGACATTCTCTATTCCGATGGGATCCCAACTTCGCAGGAAGGTCTCCCGAATACGGGCCATCGAGCGCTTCATGTGGTGGCGATCAGTGGACATCGGAAATCCGCCATCAATTGTGTTTCGCTTCTGCGGCGGGCTCGGTGCCATGCATTAGGGAGAAAGCGACACCAGCCAGCGCGCCACGTGGTCCCAGGCGCTCGTCGTGCTGAGCGGAATCCGGAGCCACTGGAACGCGAGCACCGCCCCGCCCGCCGCCCAGTAGACGGGGTGCACGCTGCCCCTGGTCTTCCGGTCGTGGACCATGGCGGCCACGATCAGCAAATCCACCAGGAGTCCGGGCATCACGGTGACGGCGATCGGAGGCAGGGGCGTCAGTCCGACGGCTCCCTCCGGTCGCGGGGGTGCCAACAGCATGGCAAACCACCGGCCCACCGCGGCCTGAAGAATCGACGCGCTGGCCACCAGCATCAGCCGCTTGTGAATCTCCGGCTTCCTGGTGTTGGCGACCGCGATCGCGAGCAACACCGCGAACATCAGAATCCCGGTCACCGATACGGTGGAAAAGCCCCGGGCCACCTCGCCCACGCCGGCCGCCTCACGAAGTTTCATACTGTTGATCGCCATGCCCAGCCCCACCAGGACCATCCCGGTGGCAAGGGAGACTCCCAACAGGCCTATTTCTCGGTGGCGCGCCACCTTGCCCCCGGCAACCAGCGACGTTTGCCAGACGAAGAGGGACATCCACCCGAAGAAGAGCACCGCGTGCAGGTGCGCGATCGGCGCGACCTCGAGGGTTCCCTGAAACAGCGGGATCCAGTAGGTCGGAATGAAGCCGATCACGGCGACCACGAGACATATCGCGGCCATCCGCACGTAGAAGCGCTCCCGCCGGGCTACCGCCTGGACGGGGAGAGCTGCACCGGCGATCGAGGTCATGAAAGGCCTTTCCGGGTCGAGCGACACGGGGCTGTTGCTGCGGGCCTGCCGAGGCTGAGGACCCCGCCAGCAGCAAGCGCGGGTTAAACGGCCCACCCGAGTTGTGACGTCAGGCCGGGCACTGCCCCCGTGGCACCGCTTGAATCGCGTTCGGCCCTTCGATCACGGCGTGTCGACGCGCAGGGTAGCCGGATTGCCCGCCACAACCACGAGGCTGTAGGTCGCGTCCTTCCGCGCGGTAAAGACCACAGTCGGAGACACGGACTCGTTCTGAATCACGGCCGTTACCGTGTAAACGCCGAGGTCGATATCGACGTAGGCGCTAACGGCGCCCCCGGACACATCGTTGATATTCGTTGTGTTGCCAGAGGCGTCTTTGAACTGGACGTTCGCTTTTGTCGCTCGATCATTGCGAACCCGAACTGTCGGTCGCGAATTACTGGAACACCCGATGACAATCGTCAACAAGAGCGCGGCACCAAGTCGGAGCGAGAGAGGACGCATAGGTGGGAACTCCCCAGGGCTGAGAAGGCTCACGGCCGTCCCGGTGGGGACGTTGAGCTCCTGGTAAAGGTAGGAGTGGCCTTCCGACGGAGCAAGGCACTACCGAGGCACGATGTGCAAACATCGGCAGTGGGAAGGCGCAGCGGCCCAGGCCTGGCACACTTGAGAGGAACTCCTTGCGATGGGTGGGGCCACCCAACCGGCAAACATGCCGCGAAGGAGTTCGCCTACCTCCCCGGCCGCAACGCCTTCCCCGCGCCCGTTCCCACCCGCGCCCCGTCCCTCAACGCAATCCTTCCATTCACCACCACCGTCGGGATGCCCAGCGGATATTGGAATGGATCCTCAAACGTCGCCTGGTCCGCCACCGTGGCGGGATCGAAGAGCACCAGGTCCGCCGCCGCGCCGGTGGCAATCCTCCCCCGTCCCGCCAGCCGGAGCCGCCGGGCCGGCCTACCGCTCATCTTGTCCACCGCCTGCGCCAGCGTCAGCACCTTCCGCTCCCGCACGTAGTGCCCCAGCACCCGCGGAAAAGTGCCGAGCCCACGGGGGTGCGGATGCCCACTCCGCGCCGGCCCCGACACCGCGAACGCACCGCCGTCGCTGCAGATCATCGCCTTGGGATGCGCCAGGAACCGCTCCAGGTTCTCCTCGCTCATCCCGAAGACCACCGTGCTCACGTAGGTTTTGCTGTTCTTGAGCAGCGCCATGGCCGCCTCGTAGGGCGGCATCCCCCGCGAGCGGGCCCAGTCGTCCAGCCGCTTGCCGACCGCGTCGCTGTCTCCCGGGGCCGCCACGTTGGAGAGCTGCACGTTGTGCCACCCGCCGATCAGCGCCGCCTTGTCCTCCGACTCGCGCCGGATCCTTGGCGCGGTCTCGGCATCGTCGAGCCGCTTCAGGAAGGGCTCGTCCCCCCCGTCCAGTGCCCAGACCGGGAACATGTTGGTGAGCCCGGTGGACCAGGCGATGTAGGGATAGCGGTCGAAGGTGATGTCGAGCCCGGCCTTTTCCGCCCCGATAATTCGCTCGAACACCGCGCCGATCTTGCCCCAGTTGCGGGCGCCCGCAGTCTTCAAGTGCGAGATCTGCAGCGGACACCTGGCACCCCGCGCGATCGCGATGCTCTCGTCGATTGCCTCGAGCAGGGTGTCGTCTTCGTTGCGCATGTGGGTGGCGTAGGGAAGCCGCCGCGCCCGGAGCGGTCGGCAAAGGGCAATCAGCTCGGCTTGGGTAGCGAAGGCGCCGGGCGAATACTCGAGCCCGGTGCTGGCGCCGCACGCGCCGCTCGCCAGCGCCGCCTCGACCAGCGCCGTCATCTTCACCAGCTCCTTCGGCGTGGCAGGGCGGTTGTCCTCGCCCACCACGATGCGCCGCACCTGGCCCAGCCCCACCATCGTCGCGACGTTGACCGCCGAAGGCATCCCCTCAATTCGACGAAAATACGGCAGGAACGAGGTCGTCCCGTCCGAGGCCGGCACCCGCGATCCGCCGTCCTGCCCCACCACCACCGTCGTCACACCCTGGCGGTACCTGGATCGGCCCCGGCCCCAACTCCCGGAGACCGCCCGCCCCGCCCACGCCGCCTAGCCGGCGCCCGGTATTTCCGGAGGGCGCACGCAGACTTAGGGCTTGTAAGATAATAAGTGACTCACTTATGTGAACCGCGCGTCGGGCGGATGGTGTAGTTCCATTCCCCGTGGAAACGGTGGGGGCGCAGGC
>JAYUAL010000274.1:0-10015 GCA_043741355.1 Gemmatimonadales bacterium
CTGAGCCGGGTGATGGTTTTTCCGCCCGAGGTATTCCCGCCCCTGGTGAGCGCATTCTTCATCGCGATGCTCATCTGCTGTTTTTACGGCACCTACGAGTTCTGGACCGATGCGGATGCGGCACGGCCACGCAGCTTCCGGGTGACCGCCATCGCCCTCGCCGCCGGGTTGACCGGGTTCCTCGCCGTCTATTTCGTGGTGCAGCCGCTCGAGTATCCGCGCCAGTTCACCAGCGCGTTCGTCGGCCTGGCCCAGGGAATCATCGCCACCCCCTGGGTGCTGCGCGCCCTGCTGGCCCTTTCCAGGGCGGGTTCCGAGCCCGAGGCTCGGATGGTTCAGCGGCGCGAGCGTCTGACCACCTTCCTGTTCGCGGTTCTGCCGCTCGCGGGCGCGGGGCTGGGATACCGGCTGGGGCTCATTTATATCCCCCCGATGCCGCCGGGCCACGGTTCCCCGCTCGCGGCGGCCATGGCCCTGGGGGGAATCATCTTCGCCGCGGCCTTCGTGTTCCTCACCTCGGTCACCCCGATGCGGGTCAACCACCGGATGCTGACCCTGCAGACCCTGGTCGTGGTTCTGCTGGGTCCGATGCTGATGCAGCAGTTTCTGAATCCCAGCGTGATGCAGGTCGTGATCCCCACGGCCATCATTGCCCTGATCGGGATCGTGCTGGGGAGCATCATCGGCCTGGGCTGGATGCTCGACCCCAACTACCTCTCTCTCCATACGTTTTATCGGGCCCGGCTGGTCCGCGCCTATCTCGGTGCCTCCAACGACAAGCGGCGTAACAGCGGCGCCGATATTTCCGATTCGGCCGAGGGAGACGATGTGGCCCTCGCCTCGCTGGCGGGAGGCGCGCGGGGCGGCCCCTGCCACCTGATCAATACGACGCTCAATCTGGTGGGCGGGCGGGATCTCACCACCGCGCAGCGGTCGGCGGCGTATTTCACCATGTCGCGGCATTATTGCGGCTCGCTCCGCACCGGCTACCGGCCCACCCGAGACTACATGAATGGAAGGCTCTCCCTGGGAACCGCAGTGGCGGTCTCCGGCGCGGCGGCGAGTCCCAACATGGGGGCCAGGACATCGAGCGCGGCACTCGCCATGCTCCTGGCGCTCCTCAACGTGCGGCTGGGATTCTGGGCCCCGACTCCCAACCAGCCGCGCTGGCAGTCACCCCGGCCCCGGCTCTGGCCGTTTTATCTGCTCCGCGAGTTCCTCTCTCAGACCAATGATCTGTCGCTCTACTGCTACTTGACCGATGGGGGCCACTTCGACAACACCGGCCTCTACTCCCTGGTCCAGCGCGGCTGCCGGCACATTGTTTTCGTCGATTGCGGCGCGGATCCCGAGCCCTGCTTCAGCGATCTGGGCGACGCGATTCGCCGGTGCCGGATCGACTTCGGCGCCGACATCCGGCTCGGGGTGGAGAATTTCCGCCCGGCGGAGAAAGAAGACCAGCAGGGAACGCCGAAGAAGCACACCGTGGTGGGGGAGATCGTCTACTCGGAGCAGCATGCGCGGGATCTGGGCTGGGCGGATACCTCTGAGCCGGCCCGCACCGGGACGGTGGTCTGGATCAAGCCTTCGCTCCTCAAGGAGGATCCGGCCGAGGTCCGGCAGTATGCCCTCGAGAACCGGGTTTTCCCCCACCAGACCACCGCCGATCAGTGGTTCGACGAAGCCCAGTTCGAGAGCTACCGGCGCCTGGGGGAAACCTCCGCGGAGGAAGCCGTGAGCCTCGACCGGGCGAAAGTAATCTTCTCGTGATGCGATCCCGCTGGGGCGTCCTGCTTCTTCTCGGGACGGCGATCGGCAGCTCCGCGGGTGCCTCCTCTCAAGTACCCCGCGAGGCCGCCACTGCCCGCGCCGGGCAGGCGCCCCGTATGCCGAACCTGGCCGGGTTGACCCTCGACAGCGCCCGTACCACTCTCAAGAATCTCGGACTGCGGAGCCGCGCCACCGGCGTGACTTCGGGCGCGGCCCGCGGGATCGTCGTGGGTCAGTCGATCGACGCCGGGGCGCCCTACGAGCGCGGGCAGGCGGTCGAGTTATCGGTGTCCAACGGCAGTCGGCCGCCGGTGACCGATGAGGTCCGTCCTCGGTCCGACTCCGTCGATGTCCCCAACCTGTTCGGCCAATCCCGGGGCACCCTTCCGATCGTCCTCGCGATCGCCAGGCTCGGGCCGGGACGCACCGATTCGGCTCGGGACCCGCGCAATGCCGGGAAGGTCATCGGCCAGCAACCGGGCCCGGGCTCCCGGGCTCTCGCGGGTTCGACGGTGGACCTGACGTTCGGCTACGCCGTCCGCGTCCGGGTTCCGAACCTCATCGACAGCACCCCTGACGCCGCCGCCCGGATCCTTTCGGATGCGGGTCTCCGGCTCGGATCAGTGCGAGCCATCGCCACCGATCAAGGCAAGGGCCTGGTGGCCCGGCAGGCGCCGCCGGCGGGCCGAACGGTGATGGAGAGCACCGTGGTCGATGTCCAGATCGAAATCTCCTCCCTGGTACCGACGCCGGATGTGACGAAGCTGCCCCTTGCACGGGCCCGACAGATACTCGATTCTGCGGGATTCGTGGTCGGCCAGCTCAATGCGATCGAAACCGGCCCGCCGGCTGATCTCGTGCTTCGCCAGAATCCGCCTCCGGGTACCATGGTGGCGCCCGGAAGCCGGGTGCACCTCCAGGTGTCGGCGCTGCGCCGGGTGGTCCGGGTGCCGAATCTGAAGGACAGTACCGTCGCGGCCGCGGAGCGGGTGCTCAAAGATTCGGGGCTGGCGCTCCGTGGCATCGACTCCACTCCGCGCGCTGGCCCAGCCGGCCGGGTCATTGCCCAGAGCCCGCTCGCGGATGCGCTGGTCACCCGGGGCTCGCCGGTCTCGGTGCGGATCTCAAGCGCCGTTTCCGAAGCCCCTGTGCCCGCTGTGGTGGACACCCCGCCGGAGATCCCGCGAACTGTACCGGTTCCCGATCTCGTGGGACTTCCTCGCGCCGATGCGGAATCGCTCCTGGGAGCCCAAAGTCTCAGGCTGGGACCGGTGACGCTCGATTCGAGCGGAGCGACCGACACCGTCCTGGCGCAGACGCCGCCGCCCCGCACGCCGGTGGATTCGGGCAGCCTCGTTTCCGTTCGGGTGGGACCACGCCGGCCACCGCGCGACACCCTGGTCACGGTCCCCGACGTGAGGCGCAGCCAGGCCGCGGAGGCCGAGTCGCTCCTGATACACGCCCGCCTGGGCGCAACGCGGTTCGATACCGCCGCGGGCAGCGGCGAGGTAGGGCGCGTCGTCCGGCAGCAGCCGGCGGCCGGCGACACGGTAGCGGTGGGCACCGTGGTGAGGTTGACTGTCGGTGTCCGGGTCTGGCCGCCGTGGCTCACGGCGCTGCTGACGATCCTCGGGCTTGGCGCCCTGGCCGGCGTCATCCACAAGCTGCTGCAGAAGCAGCCTGGCCCAAGCGGCACAACCGGGTCCGAGGAGGCCGACCGCCGGCTACGCGAACGGATGAGGTTCGTGGTGCACCGCGACGACGGCCACTCGGCCGTTCCCGGCAACGCCGATCCAGCCGGCAGTCCCGAGCTCGGCCTCGCGGTGCTCTCGGATCCTGGCACACAAATCGTGGAAGGAGAGGGACCATGACGGACACCGATGCCCTGGAATTTGGGCTTGCCAAGAGCGAGCTCAAGATCGACAAGCTGGTCGAGATGATTCTTCGGGTCACCGCGGATCTGGCCAAGCAGAGCTGGGCCGCCGGGGTCACGGCCGGATTCTGGCCCGGGGTGGGTAAGGAGCTCGTGGGGATGGCCGAGCAGGTGGCGAAAATGCCGATCGCCACGATCCTGGTCGGTGCGTGGAAGAGGCACAAGAAGTTCGCCCAGTACCGGGAGCCGCAGTCCCCCCCCGACAAGATCAGCCGGGTGCCCGTGGCCACTCACCACATCACCTCGACTCACCGACCCTATATCGATATCACGGTGAACGGGCGCTCTGAAGGAAAGGTCTCCTTCGAACTGGAGCTGGACGTGGCCGTGGACACCGGCATCCTGACTATCCAGAATGGGCGCTTCATGCGGATCGAGGGCGGACGGCTCAAGGTCACCGGCAAGCTCAAGTGCGAAGGGGTAGTGGTGGCGGAAAAGGCCTCGCGTGACTTTGCCTGGAGCGATGGCATGGTTCTGGGTGGCGGAGCGGGCATTCCCATCGACGCACTGATATGAGGCGGGTTGCCTGCCGGGTCCCGCCAGGAGGAGATTTCACAGTTCCTGTCTCAGACGAGGTGGCCCCGTGATCCGATCACATTTCATCCGCCTCGCCGCTACCGTGGCGACACTCGCGGCCTGCCGCCTCGCCAAGCCGCTGCTGCTGACCGGCGTGCCGGAGATCAACGGCCGACTGGGCTATGACCTCCCCGCCGACTCCGCGGGGCTCCACGCGGTCCTGGCCAAGGCGCTCGAGGGAACCGTGTGCCTGGTGCGTTCCGGCCGGGCCGACGAATGCCAGGAGGCGCCGGACGCTCCCAGCTGCGACCGGCGCTCTGCCGCGGAGGTGCGGGCGCGGTACGCCGCGGTCTTCGACTCGATTCCCCGGGTGATTCTTTCTCTGGCGCCGGAGATGAACGACAAGCTCCGACCGCTCTTTCCCGGGGCCACCTTCGGCATCCCGCTTCAGGACGCGCGACGGACTACGCCGTGCACCGACTGGAACCAGACCGACGGGAGCTGCGCGGCGATGGTCTATCAGGAAGTCTGGCTCCTCTTCCGGAGCCGGAGCGACTCGGCCACACGACCCGCTACTCTCGAAGTGTTCCTGGCCAATCCGCCCTGCAGGGGTGACGCGCGCTAAATCGGGAAGGGTGGCGCCATGTTGACCCACGCCGACGTCCTTATCGCACTCGAAGCGAGCTTTCCGACCGATACCGCTCACCCGGAACGGTTCGGGGTGGGGCTGGTGGCGCAGTACGCCAGCCCCGGGCTCGCCCTCCCCGCGGGCCGGGTCCAGGTTTTCATTCCCGATTGTCACCTGCTTGCCCCACCTGACCTGGCGGTATATCCCAACAACCACTTCCAGCTCGATGCCGAGCTGCTGACCCTGCTGGAGTGCCTGAGGCAGCTCAAGAAGGACAACCGGGGAGAGCTGCTGGTGTGGCACATGGGTGATCTTTTCGACATTTGGCGCACCCGCGGGGGTCGGGGAGATCAGGCCGAGGTAGATGCGATCGCCGCAGCTTACAAGGTGCACATCAAACTGCTCACCTCCAGCCCGCCGAACGGCGTCCGCGCCCGGATCCTGGCAGGCAACCACGACTATATGACGCACGAGCTCGCCTCGTGGGCCGCGCTCCGGGTGGGGATCATCGAGAATCAGGATCCCGCCCTCGGCGACATCCTGGTTGTCCACGGCGATCTGTTCGACTGGCTCGAGATGGCGCTCCCCGACCAGCTGCAGGCATTCATCGTTCGGGCGGCCAAGCAAGTCAGCGCGGGGCAGACGGAGCTGCTTCAGGAAGATCGCGCGATCGTGGCCAGCGTGAATCAGGGCATGAAGCCCGGCGACGTGCCGATCGGTCCGGAGACCAGCGCGCTGGCCCGGGCCCGGCCGGCGCTCGGCGTCGGGCCCGCCGTCTCGGTCAACGTGGTGGACGCCGCAGCGGCCGCCAAGCCGCCCAAGTTCTTCGACAACGCCGCCAGGCTCGCGATCCAGCTCAAGAAGCACGGCCACGATATCCGGACCGTGGTGATCGGCCATACCCACCATGCCCGCATCGTTCAGGGAAAGCGGAGCGACGGCAAGCCGTTGGTCCTGATGGACTGCGGTGCGTGGATGGGGCAATGTCGTCTTGCCCCCGCCGATCCGTGGATCTGGAGCGCCCAGCTGGGCGTGATAGCGGGGGCTGAACTCCGGATTTATCAACTGGGGTGGAAGGGGGCCTGATGGAAACGATCCTCATCGCAGCGCGTCCGCCGGTGCACCAGCGCGCCTTTCAGTGGGCCACCCGATTCATCGGCCGGGTAGGACACCATTGGGTCGAGAACCCCTGGATCCTCGCGACGTTTGCCGTCCGGCTGCTTCGGGCCTGGCGCTGCCTCCTGGTCGACCTGAGTCCCCGTCAACTGAGCCAGACGCTTTGGCGCTTCAGCTCCCAGACCGGCCGTACCTTCGTCCGCGGCGTCTTCGTGGTACTCGGGTTGGGGCTGGCGCTCGGCTTTGGCACCGGCGCGGTGGCTCGTGCGATTGGG
This sequence comes from Gemmatimonadales bacterium, assembly GCA_043741355.1. Lineage (GTDB taxonomy): Bacteria > Gemmatimonadota > Gemmatimonadetes > Gemmatimonadales > GWC2-71-9 > JABFSM01. Next base: position 6,239 of record JAYUAL010000274.1, read on the forward strand.
CCGCTACTGCAGCCGGTGTTCGCGTCGGTGGTCGTGACCGCGCTGCTGCGGGATGCGACGCCCCTGGTGCTGACGCTGTTCCTGGCGGGCCGCATGGGTGGGAGCATCGCGGCCAACCTTGGCAGCGCCGAGGGAGCCGGGCCCACCGGCTCGCCCCGGGTTTCCGACCGCGAGCTGACCCGGCTCGCGCTCCCCCATCTGGTGGCGGGCACGATCACCGCAGCGATATTCTACAGCCTGGGCGCCTACTGCATCGTCCTCGGGTATGTGAGCCTGGGTGATCCGATGCGGATCGCGGACGCCAGCCCGGGCTGGTTCCTTCGCGTCGAGCCCATCCAGTCGGCGCTCTGGTTCGGTGTGATCAAGTCCATGGCGTTCGGCAACCTCGTGGCGTTCGTGGCTTCCGCCTTCGGCATCGCGGCGCGGGAGCGTTCCCTGCGGGGCGCCCACCGGGTGAATGTCGTGCAGAATGCCGTGTGGGAAACGTCGGTCGCTTCGATCCTCATCGCCACGGCACTCTCGGTGCTGCTCTGGCTCGGTGTGGAGGCGCCACTCCGATGACGGCCATCCGTCCCGAAGCGCCCGACCCCCGCGAACGCTCCAACCTGGTGGCCGGCGCGATCGTGCTGCTGCTGCTGCTCGTCGGCTCCGCCCTCGCCGTATGGGCCTTGGGCGGCGGGTTCGGTGGCGGGAAGGGAACCCTGCATTCGGTGTTCCTGCCGGGAACCCCCCAGGTGGATGCCTCCGCCGAAGTCCTGTACCAGGGCAAGCACGTGGGTGAAGTGGTGCGCACGGAGCCACCCCGGACCGGGCTCCAGCTCCTGGTCACCGCCAGCCTGGTTCCGGAGCTCACCCAAGTCGTGACCCTCTTCCCGGGGGACACCATTCGCCTGGCCGAGCCGTCCCGGACCGAGCCGGTGGTGATCGCGCTGCCACTGCTCACCGAGGCCACGATTCGCTCCGCGGCGGGGGTCTTTCGCTTCCATCGGGAATCCGGCAACCGCTGGGTGGTCGATCAATCGGGGAGCCAGGAGCGGCTGACGGTAAACAGCGGGACGCCTAACCCGCGCCAGACCCTCCGCATCCAGACCGGCGACCAGCTCGCGTTCGGACGGGTCAGGGTGGAGTGGCAGGATGTGCAGGAAGTGAGCCGGCTCACGGTGCGGATCGCGCTGGACAAGCTCCGAAAGGCCGCCGGCCTGCCCGATACCACGAGCATGGCCTATCTGCTGGGCCCGCGGAGCTCGGTCGCGATGGTGAGTGCGTTCGGCCTCGGCAAGCCCGCGCTCCGGCTCGAGCCGGCCTTCGGGCGCACCCCGTTTGTTCAGCAGCCGGACAGCGTAATCGCGAGCTCGCCGTCGGTAGACCTGGAGCGGACCGTACAGGGCATGCTCGCTTACCTCAATTCACCCGCGGCGCTGCGCCGAGAGCCGGCGACCCGCTTCGAGCGGGTGGTCAGCGACCTGAACCGGAGCCTGGAGCAGGTGGCGGTGGTGGGTGGGCAGGTGGACAGCTTGTTGCGCCGGGCCAACGCGGTGGCGCGCGAGCATGGCGGGCGCGGTATGGTGGGGCGGCTGGTGTTGGAGCCCCGAACCCTGGATACCCTGCAGGCGGTGGCCAGCCGCCTGGCGGTCCTGACGACCCCCCTCGCCGATACCACCCGGTCCTTGCTGGCCCGGCTCAAACTCGACACGTTGGAGTCGAGAGTGGTGGCGGCCGTGGGAAGCGCCGGGGCAACGTTCCGTCAGATCGACACGACGGGCAGGAAGGCCGGCGCCGTCGCGGACTCGCTCCAGGCGGTCATCGGCATCGCAAAAGCGATCGTGAAGGACAGCCTGCCTCCGGCGCTGGGCCGGATTAATTCCTTGCTGGATCAGGGCAACGGGGCCGCGAAGGCCGCCAAGGTGGCGGTTCCCGTGGCGCTGATTTCGGGGATAGCCGCCGCAATCACCGGTATCCTGAAGATGCTCGGGGTGTTTTAATGTTCGCCGCGCTACAGCGCGGGCATCCGGAGCGCCGCGTAACGCGTCAGCGCCATGGTGGTGTACTGAATGTTGAGCGTGATCGGCGCCGGGAAGACGCTGGAATCGAAGATCCAGAGGTTGTCCACCCCGTGGACCTTGAGGTCGGAGTTCACCACGCCCCTGGTGGGGTCGCGATGAATGACGTTCCCGCCCTGCAGATGGGCGCTCTGCACCCGGAGAAAGGTCTGCGGCCCGATGTCACGGAAATAGTCGTCGATCTTTCTCCGGTTTGCCGCGGGATCCGGCCCGATGCTGAGGGTCTCGGCGGTATAGCGGCTGTCGAAGATCTCCTTGGCGCCGGCGTCGGCCAGCGCCAGCGCGCAGAGCCGGAGCCCGTAGGCCATGCGGGCCCAGTCGCTGGGCTCGAGGGTGAACTTGATCCAGTGGGGGGCCATCATCGGGATGCCGGATCGATCGATGGTGCCGTAGGCGTCGCTAGAGATGGTCGGAAAAGCCACCGCCATGTTGTTGTAGTCGGAGGCCCGCTTCGCGAAGCTCTCGCCCCATTGCGGCAGCATCATGCCGAACACGGTGGGGGGAGCAAAGGCGGTCTCGATGATGAGCCGGTGCTTCGGGATCTCCACGATGTACCCGATCTGGATTCCTTGCCCGCCGTTCAGCCGCTGGTCGAAGCGGCCCATCACCGGGCTGGCATAGTTGCAGCTGAAACGCGCCCCCACCAGCCGCTCCCGGCCGCTCGCCGAGGTGTAGTTGCTGTTGTGCAGCAGCGCGATGGAGTTGAAGGCCCCGGCGGCCAGGATGACCCGGTCGGCGTAGAATTTCCTGACCCCGTTCGGCGCTTCGATTTCGAGGTGGGAGACGGTGCGGCCGTTGCCCCGGGGTTGGAAGACAATCCTCCGGACGTTGGCGCCGGTGACCAGCGACACCCGCTGGTTCCGCTTGAGCAGCTCCGGCAGGAGGGTGATGAGTGGCGCGCGGTGGGCGTCGTACCGGCAGCCATTGTTGCACTGCCCGCAGCCGATGCAATCCAGGAGGTTGGCCTTGAGCTTTCCGGCGCGGGTGTATTCCTGGCTCAGACCGGCAAAACCGTCGAACGCCTTGTGGGTGCTCCGGGTGATGATGTGATCCTCGACCGTGGAAATCGAGAGCGGTCCCTCGAGAAAATCGAAGGCATGGTCCAGCGCCTTCCAGTTCAGGTCCGCGCCGGCCCGGGCCCAGCGTCCCCGCATGAGGTGGCCCCACTCGTTGACCGGCCGGGGCGATCCGGCGTTGTTTACTGTGGTACCGCCCCCCACACAGCGGCCCTGGATAAACCCGATCCGCTGGTTGGCGCCGGGCGTGGCGCCGGCGTTGGCATAGAGCTGGGAAAACCCTTCCAGCACGCTGGTGGGAAAGCTCTCGTTGGTATGGAGCTCGCCGGCCTCGAGAATCACAATCCGCACGTCCTTCATGTCGGCCCGGAGTGCCAGCGCGTGCGCCGCCGCCAGGCCGCCCGCGCCGGAGCCGATGATGGCAATGGTCGGTCCGTCCGGGAACCGCTCCGGAAGATCGGTCACCCGGGTCACCCGGTCGTGCAGCGCCTGCCCAACCGCGGAGCGCGCCGGATGCAGCTCGGGCCCGGAGGGTGGAACCACCACTTGTCCGTTGGAGCGCCGGGGCAACGCCTCGGGCGTCGGGGTGTAGCCCAGCCGCTTCCAGAACTCCGGCAGCTCGGCGTAGGCACCGCTGACCATGGACTTGACCGTGGCCAGGATCGCCTGCTTGTCCAGCAGCAGTCCGGGGGCCTGGAACG
>JAYUAL010000275.1:0-10013 GCA_043741355.1 Gemmatimonadales bacterium
CCACCGTCTTGTTGCCAGATCGGTGCGAACACCCCAGATTCACCTAGCCTCCCCTGGATCGATCATGACCGAGCCCACCGATGTCTCCGCCTCGCTCGAGGGTGTACTCAAGGACGAAATCCTGAGGATGTACCAGGACGTCGCCGACAACCCGGGCAATGAATTCCATTTCTTCCACGGCCGGGTGGCGGCGGAATTGTTCGAATACGATCCGGAGTGGCTGGCCGGCGCGCCCCAGGGAGCTGTCGACTCGTTTGCCGGAGTAGGGAACCCCCACCTGCGGAGTCAGCTACAGCCCGGGGAGACCGTGCTGGATCTCGGCAGCGGCGCCGGACTCGATTCGATCATCGCGGCGAGGCAGGTCGGCCCCACCGGAACCGTCATCGGCCTGGACCTGAATCCTTCCATGTGCCTGAAGGCACAGGCGCACGCGGCATCGACGGGAGCCCGGCTCGATTGCCGCACCGGGGCAATGGAAAACATCCCGCTCCCCGATGCCTCGGTCGACGCTGTTCTCTCGAACGGCGTCATCAATCTGTCCTTTCGGAAGCGCCGGGTCCTTGAGGAGCTGTATCGGGTGCTGAAACCGGGAGGACGGATGTCGATCGCGGATATCGTCAGCGCCAAGCAATTGTCCCAGTCCATCGTCAACGATCCCAAACTCTGGGCCAGCTGAATCGGTGGGGCTCTCCCGGAGGGAGAGATGTTCCGGCTGCTCGAGGAAGTTGGGTTCATCAAGGTTCGCTCCGCCGTCGTGCCCCGATTCCGGTTCCGGAAGACATCCACCCAGGCCTCGGCCGAGGCTTTCGGTGTGAAGGCGGTCATGATGACGGCGGTGAAACCGGTCGGCGGCTGAGACACAGTCGAATCGATGGCCTCTCCCGGATGCTGCAGCTCCACCGACCGGCACTTTACCTCGGTCCGCGCCGAGAAGGAGCTCCGCCGGTATCAGCGGCGGGGACCGACCGGCACGGCTCGGCGACTCCTGCGCATGCTGGGCGAGGAACAGGTGCGGGTGGAGTCGCTGCTCGATGTCGGCGGAGGAGTCGGGGTGCTGCACCACGAGCTCCTGGCCGCCGGCGCCGGGGCGGCGGTGCACGTCGAGGCGGCCAGTGCGTATGTGGAGGCCGCCCGCGGTGAAGCCGCCCGGCGCGGCCAACTGAGCCGGGTCGAGTTTGTGCATGGAGACGTCGTGGACCTCGCCCCGACACTCGAACCCGCCGATCTGGTCACCCTGGACCGGGTCCTCTGCTGCTACCCGGACCTGCAGCCGCTGGTAGAGACCACGGCGGCGAAGGCCCGCCGGTACTGGGCGGCAAGTTTCCCGCGCGAGCGCTGGCTGATCCGCCTCAAGATGCGGTGGGAAAACGCCCGGCGCGCCCGGGCGGGCAGTCAATTCCGTAGCTACCTGCACCCGGTGGCCATGGTGTACTCGCTGCTCGAGAAGGCCGGATTAACCCCGCTCCAGGTGCACCGGAGTCCGTTCTGGGAAGTCATGCTCTGCGTCCGGGCGGACGGCTCCCCGACCCCCGGCACCGGCCGACCTCATGGATAGCAAGGTGCACTGGGACCGGGTGTACCGGAGCACCGCTCCGGATCGAGTCAGCTGGTATCAGGCCGAGCCGGAATTGTCGCTGCGACTGATTCGGCGGGCCGTACCCGATCTATCCGCCGCCATCATCGACATGGGCGGCGGGGCCGCGTTGCTGGTCGATGCGCTGCTTTCCGCAGGCTATCGCCGGCCCACCGTGCTGGATCTCTCCCATGTCGCGCTGGCAGCGGCCCGGAAACGCCTCGGCGCCGAGGCGGAGATGGTCAACTGGATCGAGGGAGATATGGTCGCGACACCGTTGCGTGCGGGGGTGTTCGATCTCTGGCATGACCGTGCCGTCTTCCACTTTCTGACGGACCCGTCGGACCGGCAACGCTACGTAGCGCAGGTTCGTCACGCGATATCGCCGGGCGGACACGTGCTCATCGCGACATTCGCGCCGGATGGGCCGGATCGGTGCAGCGGCCTGGAGGTAGCGCGCTACTCGCCCGAAGACCTCCATGTGGAGTTCGGCCCGGGGTTTCGACTCCTCGACGCCGTTCGGGAGGAGCACCGTACGCCGGACGGTCGGGCGCAGGCGTTCACCTACTACCTCGGTCGAATGGAGGAAGGCGCCTCGGCCTCCCGCGACAGCGCCGCCTTGGCTTCCTCGAAGGTGCCGGGAAAATAGGCCACATTGGCGAACGCCTCGTGGGTGAGGGCCTGGGCAACGAAGCGGGCCTCACCGGCAACGCGGCCGATGACGATGATCCGGGTGTTGTGGTCCATCATCGGCAGCCGGCCATCATCCTTGGCCCGCCGGATTTCACCGATGTCCCTGCCTTCGAGCACCCCGCTGCGCGGCACATTCCGGGCGCCCGGGAGCGTGCCGCTCCGGAACGCATCGGCCTCCCGCACATCCAGTACGATCGCGGTACGGTCTTTGGCGAGGACGTGACTGAGGCCGTCGGCTTCGATCACGGTGATTCCGCCAAACGCGCGCCACACGGGGATGCCGAGCTGGTAGCGACGGACCGCGGTGTAGCCGGCCATCGCGAGCTCATCCTGGAGTCGCTTGCTCTTGGGACAGTACGGCCCATTGCAGTAGAGCACGATGGCCCGGTTCAGATCGTTGCCGACGAGCCGGCCGACCTCGGCAACATCGGAGACATACATGGACATCGGCACCCCGGGTCGCGCGGCGACATTGAGGGCGCCGGGGATATGGCTGATCGAATACTCGAGATGCGGCCGGGAATCGAGTACGATGGCCTGCTCCGCCGCGAGAATTCGCTCAAATTCCGCCGTGGAAACCTCCGCGGGGTCCTGTCCGCCCGGGCCGGGGCGCGGGCGCAGCCAGCCCAACGCCGCCACGACCAGGGCGAGCATCGTCACGATCCACGGCGCGAGCCGCGCGAGCACCGGCCGGCGGCGCCGGGCCGAATCCCGTTCAGGAGCGATGTCTGAACCCACGCCGGGCTCCACCGTCGGCTCGCCCCATGGCTCTCTGCCGGCCCCGGTGAGCGCCTCGCTGAATTTGGCTGCCGTGACGAAACGGTCGGCCGGGAGCCGCGCGAGCGACTTGGCGACGGCGCGGTCGAGCGCCGGCGGCACACGGTCGCGAAGTAGTCTGAGCTCACGCGGCCGCTCGGTGAGGATCCGCGCCACCACCGCCTGCGCCGTCGGACCGGTGTAGGGCGGCTCACCCGCGAGCATTTCGTAGAGCACGCAGCCCAGGGAGTAGATGTCGCTGCGCGCATCCACCAGGCGGTCACCCATCGCCTGTTCCGGGCTCATGTAGTACGGTGTCCCCAGGGAAAGCCCGGTTTCGGTTAGCCGCTTGCCGCCGGCGGCAGTCAGCGCCAGAGCAATTCCGAAGTCCGCTACCACCGCCTGGCCGTCCTGGAAGAGGATGTTCTCCGGCTTGATGTCGCGGTGGACGACGCCCCGGCGATGCGCGTAGTCCAGCGCGCTGGCCACCGCTTTCGTGATGTCGACGGCTTCCCCGATCGGCAGCTGCCGCTCGCGATCCAGCCGGCTGCGCAGCGTCTCCCCCTCTACGTGCGGCATCGCGTAGTAGATCAGTCCTTCGGCTTGACCCGAATCGAACAGGGGCAGGATGCGGGGATGCTGGAGCCCAGCAGTGACGCGAATCTCCGAGAGGAACCGCTCGATGCCGAGGACGGCACCGAGCTCGGGCCGCAACACTTTCAGTGCGACCAGCCGCTCATGCTTCAGGTCGCGGGCGAGATAGACCGTCGCCATCCCGCCCGCGCCGAGTTCGCGCTCGATGGTGTAGCGATCGGAAAGGGCAGTCAGGAGCCGGGTGATGGAATCGCTCACCGGATGTGGATCCCATGACGGAGGGAAAAACCCAAGATACGGTAAATCGAGACGAGCGTCCACTACGCGTCGGCGCCAAGGCTAGATTTCGGCAATGAACCCGGCGGACTTCATCGAGCGCCTCTCCAGCTCCGTGGCGCACCACCCGGTCGTCGCGTTCCTGGTGGCCATTGCCGCAGGAATTTTTTCGACCAGTACCTGACCCTGCACTCTCCCTGCGGGCGTAGGGATTCTGGGGTACGTCGGCGCACACGGGGGTTCGGCCAGTGGCGGGAAGCGCCGCCATGGCGCCGCGCTCTCGCTGGCCTTTTTCGCCGGGCTGGTCCTCACGCTGGGAATCCTGGGAACCGCAGCGGCACTACTTGGCCGGCTGCTCACCCGGTGGAGAGCGGCTTTCGCGGTGGGCGCCGCCGCCCTGACATTCACGGCCGGATTGGCGAGCCTGTTCGCCCCGGTGTTGCGCCGACGAGTAGCCAACCCCGAAGTACGGCAGCGGCGAGGCCTTGCCGGCGCTTTGGCCTACGGGATCCTGTACAGCGTCGCGACCATCACAACGTCCGCGGGACCGCTGGTGCTCCTGCTGTCGGTCGCCGCCGCCATGGGCCGCCCGGTTTACGGTGCGGCGATCTCCGTCGGGTATGGAGTCGGCCGAGGCATCCCGTTTCTCGTGCTGGGTTTACTCGCAGGCCGGTTCTCGAGCTGGATCGGACGCATCGAGCGCGGACGACGAACGATGGAAGTAGTGAGCGGCCTGGCACTGCTGGTCCTGGCGCTCTACTTCCTGCGTTTCGCGAGGACCACCGGCTGAAGGGCAAGGCGGCGACAGTCGGGACGGGGGGGTGAGCGACCCGGGTTGTCAGGCCGGAAAGGGGACTTTAGTATTAGGATATAAACTAGTTGATAATCATTATCATTCAAGGGATTGCAATGAAGTTCGCTATCCGTCCTTCCCCGTTCCTGGCGATCGCTATTCTGACCACCGTCACCACCCCCGTGCTCCACGGGCAGGCTGCCACGACCATCGGTGGTTACGGCGAGATCCATTACGCCAACTCCAATCGACCCGGTGCTCGCGGCGAAGGCAACGTCAAACGGTTCGTGCTCTACTTCGCGCATTCATTCAGTGAACGCATCACCTTCCGATCGGAACTCGAAGTCGAAGACGCCAAGGTTGCGGGGGGTGAGCGCGGCGGAGAGGTGGCGCTCGAACAGGCCTATCTCGACTTCCGGCTCGGCAATCGCGCCACGATGCGGGCCGGCCTGGTGCTGGTCCCGATGGGCATCCTGAACGAAACCCACGAGCCGCCGACCTTCAACGGCGTGGCCCGCGCCGACTACCACTCCCTCATCATCCCGACGACCTGGCGCGAGATCGGGGTGGGCGTCACGGGAACGGTTCCCGGTGCGACCGGCCTCGCCTATCGCATTTATCTCGTGAACGGGCTCCTCGCCGAGGGGTTCACCGCCGAGAAGGGAATCCGGGGGGGCCGACAGGAAGGAAGGGAGGCGAGCTTCGCGAATCCCTCCCTCACCGGCCGGCTCGAGTACGCCAGGCCGGGCCTCAAGATCGGCGCGGCGGCATACTATGGAGGCACCGCCAACGGCGACCCGCGCCTGGGCACCGGCGCCTTCTCGGCGCCGGTCGCGATGGTCGCCGCCGATGCACGGTTCGACACCGGACCGTGGGCGTTCCGCGCCGAGGCCGCCGTCACCCACCTCGGCAATGCTGCTGCGATCGGCGCCGCCTTCGGCGATGCGGTGGGGAGCCGGATGACGGGGTGGTACGGCGAAGCCGCGTACAACCTCCTGCATCTCGTGAGCCAGAGCTCGGGAGCCAAGCTCAATGGATTCGTCCGATACGAACGCCTCAGCACCCAGGCTGCCGTCCCAGCCGGCGTGATCGCCGATCAAGCGTTCGCCCGCCGGATCGCGACGGTCGGCCTCACCTGGAAGCCCATCCCGGATGTCGCGATCAAGGGGGACTACCAGCTCCGCCGCAACCGCGCCAAGGCCGGCCAGGACGATATCGTACGCCTCGGCGTCGGCTACCAGTTCTGAGACTGCCAAACGCCACCGGCTGGCTCCTCCTCGCCGGCATCCTCGGCCATCCGGTGCCGGCGCTGGCGCAGAACCCGCCTCCCTCCAAGGTGTCGGCGTCGCTGGCCCGGGTCTTCGGCCGCGATCTCCTGGTCGACAGCGTGCGGATCGACAGCGTCCTCGTTTTCCGGGTGCGACGAGCCGATTCGCTGCTCGGCTTTGCCCGGGTCGGCAACGTGAAAGGGAAGGATCAACCCATCACCTTCCTGGTGGCGGTCGACCCCGAGGCCCGGCTCCGCGATGTGGACGTGCTGGTCTACCGCGAGCCGTACGGCGGCGAGGTCGCCTACGAAAGCTGGCGCCGCCAGTTCAGGGGGAAGAGCGCCACCGATCCCCTGGTGGCCGGCCGCGACATCAGGGGAATCTCCGGGGCGACTATCAGCGTCAACGCGGTCACCGTAGGCGTGCGGCGGTCGGTGGCGGATTTCGCGCAATGGATCAAACAGGGACTGCTCCGATGAGCGCCGCCGGCTACACCTGGGAGGACATGCCGCGACCCCTCCGTGTCCTGGCCGGATGGCTCACCGCCGTGCAGGTGGTCGGCTACACCACGTCGCTCGTATTCGTCTGGTGGACGACGCGGCTGGTGCCCTCCGGCATCACGAATCACTATCGCGGAAGCGACCCGGCCGTCACCGAAGGGGCGATGCAGTTCTCGAAGTCCTTTGCCGAGATGCTTACCATCACGCACACCCATCTGTTGGGCATAGCGCTCATCTTCGCCGTGAGCGGCGGCTGCGTGGCGCTCTGCGGCTCCCTTTCCGAGCGAACCCGGCGCCTGCTCATCGCCGAGCCGTTTGCCGCGCTCCTGATCTCCTTCGGCGCCATGTGGCTCATGCGCTATGCCGATCACCGGTTTGCCTGGTTGCTGGAGGCGTCGAGCCTGCTGATGGCGGCAACCTTCTATGTGCAGTCGGCGTTGGTGGTACGGGAGCTTCGGAGCGTCCGTCGGGAGGAAGCGCGATGAACCGGCGGAGCTTCCTGGGGCTCGCGGCGGCCGGTCTCGGCGGGCTGGCGGTCCCGCGGCTCCTCACGGCCGCAAGCCTTCTCGATCGAGGCGAGCGCTTGGTAGAGCGCTGGTCCTGGGCCATGGGACAGCCGGTCCACCTCACGATCTTCGCCGATACCGAGGACGCGGGGCTGGAGGCGGCATCGCTGGCGCTGGCGGAGCTTCGGCGGGTCGAAGCCGCGCTGTCCCTATTCGATCCGGCCAGTGACCTGGTGGCCCTGAACGAGCGCGCCGGTCGCGGCCCGGTTCGGGTCGGCCCGGATCTGCTTGCCGTGCTCCGGCGCAGCGAGGCGTTTCGAGCCCTGACCAGAGGCGCGTTCGATCCGGCGGTGGAGCCCTTGCTGCGCGCGTGGGGGTTCCATGCGCCCCGCGCCGGCGCGCCGACCATCGGCGAACTCGCATCGGCGCGCCGCGCTGTGAAGGAGGCGCGAATCAAACTCGGCACGGTTACCGCGAGCCTGCTCACCGGTGAGGCGCGGCTCGACCTGGGGGGCATCGGTGTGGGCTATGGTCTCGACCGCGCGGCCGCAGTGCTTCGAAAGGCAGGGATTCAGCGAGCACTACTCGACGTAAGCGGCGACATCGTCGCGCTGGGCGCGCCCCCGGGCCGCGCCGGATGGGAGGTCGATATCATGACCGTCCCCGGACCAGCGAGTGCTCGCTCGGTGACGCTCCGCGACGCAGCAGTCGCCACCTCTTCGAATACGGCATCGGTGGTTCGCTACGGCGACATCGTCAGTGGCCACATTATGGATCCTGACCGAGGGACTCCGGCCCATGCGCTGTCCCAGGTGTCGGTGGTAGCGGCGACCGCGACCGAAGCCGATGCGCTCTCCACCGCGATGCTGGTCTCGGGGCGGCGGGCACGGTGGTGGCACCGATGCGTTGGGAGGCGCGCCCACGTATATTCGCCGTGTCGGATCCTTTTTCCTGAGCGCCCGAACCCAGAGCTGATATGACTCGCCGCCTACTGTCCACGCTTGGCTTGCTGGTGGTCCTCACGTCCACGCTGCTCGCCCACGACATGTTTCTCAAGCTGGGCAACTATTTTCTCGCGCCCAACGCCGCGGTCTCGGTGCCCCTGCTGAACGGGACGTTCACCAAGAGCGAGAATTCGATCGCCCGGCCGCGCATCGCCAGCATCACCTTGGTGGGCCCGGCCGGCCGCCGCGACTTCGACACCACGGTGGTGACGGCTCGGCACGATACCACCTTCTTCGCGTTGCAAACCGGCGAGGCCGGCACCTACGCCATTGGTGTCTCAACGCGGCCCAATATCATTCCCATGAGCGGCGTGCAGTTCCATGCGTACTTGAAGGAAGAGGGCTTGGCCCACGTGATCGCCGCCCGGGAAAAGGCGGGTACCGCGCGGGATTCGGTCAGGGAACAGTACGCCAAGAACGTGAAGGCCATCGTGCAGGTTGGTGACTCCCGCTCCGCGTCCTTCGGCACCCCGCTGGGCGCCGCCGCGGAGCTGGTCCCGCTGGACAACCCCTACGAGTGGAAGCGGGGCCAGCCCCTCCGGTTCCGCGCCGTAGTGGACGGCGCTCCGGCGCCCGGCTTGACGATCATCAGTGGCGGCCGAGGGCGCTCCGGGATTCGCCTCCCACGGCGGGAGCTCACCACCGGCGCCGACGGGATCGTCACCCTGAGGCCGACCGGTCCCGGTGTCTGGTATCTCACGTTCATCCACATCGGCAGCGTGACGGCGGCCGACCATAGCTACGAATCGCGCTGGGCCACCATCACGTTTCAGCTTCGCTAGGCGCTGCCGGCAACCCCAGGTAAGCGGATCTTTACCTGCAGCAGCGCCGCGACAATGCCCAGCACGTGCACTACGCCGACGCCGACGATGAGGTTTTCCTTGATGGTCCGGTAGGCCCGTATGGCGATGGCACGGGCCTCGGCGATTTTGCCCAGGTCGTCGGTCATGAGGGCCACGTCTGCCGCCTCGAGCGCCGCCTGGGTTCCCCCGACGCCCATCGCGATCCCCACATCCGCGGCGGCAAGGGCCGGCGCGTCATTGATGCCGTCACCCACCATGGCCACCAGGTGCCCCTCGGCCTGGTACCGGCGGATGAGTTCCACTTTGGCGTCGGGCAGCAGGTCGGCTTGCACTTCGTCGACGCCCAGCTCCGCCCCGATCCGCTCGGCGACCGCGCGATTGTCCCCCGAGAGCATGACGATGCGCTTGATCCCGCTGGCCTTGAGCTGGGCGACGACCTCCCTCGCTCCAGGACGCGCGCCGTCGGCAAGCCGAATCCGGCCGAGTGGCCGGCCGGCGGATGCGATGTAGATGGCGAATCATGGCGCGGACTACCGTATCGACGACTTCTAGGCCGGCAGCCTTGCCCGGAGCATTCGCCGGGACGTGCCCCGCGTTGCCGGGAGCGTCGAGGCCGTTGAGCGGTTCTTTCCGGAAGGCAAGATCATCGGCTCACGTGACTGCGTCGTCCCGCCGGCCGAGCTGGTCCGGAAACGAGGAGTCACTCCGGTTCTCCAGTCCATCAGACGGATCGCCCTCGACTGGGAAGGGCGCATATGGGTGGAGCGCAATACTTTTCCGGATGAGGCATCGCGGGTGGACGTCTTCGACACGGCGGGCCGTTACACCGGAACCCTTGCCGGCTTTGGAGCGCCGCTTGGTTTTCCGTCCCGCGATCTCCTGCTGTTCGCACTCCCCGACTCGACGTCGGATGAACCGAAGCTGGCAGTCTATCGACGCGTGAAGTGAGGTCCTGAGAGGATCCGGACCCGTCGCTGCAGGATCCCCTTCCGCGATCAGGACCGCCGACCCAGGTGAGCACCCGATAGCGAGCACCGGCCCGTCAGCTTATCTTGCAATCATGTTCTACCACGTTTCTCGCCGGCTCATTTCGGCCTGTCTGGTCCTCTTCTGCATCGCCGGCGGCGGCGGTCTCCCCCTCCTCGACGGGCTGCTTTTCCACGAGTTGAATCAGGCTACCGATTCCACCCGCAGCCACTACGAATCGACGGCCGCCTGCCACGCGGATGGCTGCGCGGTTCGCTCCA
>JAYUAL010000276.1:0-1723 GCA_043741355.1 Gemmatimonadales bacterium
GGAATGCGGAGCGCCAGGTATGCGCGCCCCTGGCGCGATGGGCGTCACCACCGTGTTGCGAGCGGGATCTTTCGAACGCATCTTCCCCCTGCCGCCTAACTTAACCGGCCGGTGCGATAGGAGATCCCCATGACCTTCAAACCCGCGATGTGGTACCCGATCGCCGTTGGGTTGAGCGTGCTCAACGCGATCGGAGTCTGGTTCGCGGCCCTTCCAGCCGAGCCGTGGCACGCCGCGACTCACGCGGTACTGGCGGTAGCCTTCGGGGTATGGGCCCAGCGCCTTCGGCAACGCCCCCGCAGGGGCGAGTTCCAGGCTGAGCTCGAAGCGCTTGAAATCGAGATGAGCACGCTGCGACAGGAGCTGAGCGAGATGCAGGAGCGTTTGGACTTTGCCGAACGGATGCTGGCACAGGAACCGGAGCTCCGCCGAGTGGACCCGCGGCGCTAGGGCCCTACGCCCCACGGCCCTCCCGGCTTGACTTCGCCCCGTTACAGCGCAGATTCGCCTTCAGGCCGGAACCGGCCAGACGTCCCCCCTCGATAACTCCCCAGGCGCCGAGGTTTCCATGCCCTCGATTCTCCTCAACGGCAAGCTGGTCGCGGTAGATGCCGCGCCGGACACCCCCCTCCTCTGGGTGCTGCGCGACCATCTGAAGCTGACGGGCACCAAATTCGGCTGCGGCGCCGCGCTCTGCGGCGCCTGCACGGTCCACCTCGACGGCGTCGCCACCCGCTCCTGCGTCCTGCCGCTCTCGGGAGTGGCCGGGAAGAAGATCACGTCCATCGAGGGCTTGCAGGGACCGATCGGCTCCGCCGTTCAGGCCGCGTGGGACAAGCACCAGGTGCCGCAATGCGGCTACTGCCAGTCGGGCCAGGTGATGACCGCCAGCGCCTTGCTCGCCAAGACTCCCAAGCCCACCGACGCGGAGATCGTCGGGGCAATGCAGGGCAACCTCTGCCGGTGCGGAACCTACGGACGGATCCAGGCCGCGGTACGGGACGCGGCCACAGCGCTGGGGGTCCGGTCATGACCGCCACGCCCGTCACCCGCCGCGACTTCCTGAGGGTTTCCGCGCTCGCCGGCGGGGGCATGATGATCGGGTTCCGCCTCGGGCAGGCCACACCGTCCCAGGATACCCCGTTCAAGCCCAACGCCTGGGTGACCATTGCGCCCGACGGCATGGTCACCCTGACCTGCCATCGCAACGAGATGGGGCAGGACGTGCATACCTCACTCACCATGCTCCTGGCCGAGGAGCTGGCGGTCGATCCGCGCCGGGTGAAAGTCGTGCAGGCTCCGGCCGATCCGGTCTACGTCAACAAGGCGCTCGGCGCCCAGATCACCGGAGGGAGCACCAGCATCCGCGAGGCCTGGGAGCCGCTGCGACAGGCGGGTGCCTCGGCGCGCGAGATGCTGGTGAGCGCCGCGGCGGCGACCTGGGGCGTGCCGGCCGCCGAATGCCGCGCCGAAAACGGCGTGGTCCTGCATGGCGCCCGGAAAGCGCCGTATGGCACCCTCGCCGGCGCGGCGGCCAAGCTTCCGGTGCCGCAGAACGTGGCGCTCAAAGAACCCTCGCGCTTTACGATCATCGGCAAGGACCTGCCCCGCCTGGACGGCGCCGACAAGGCGCGCGGTCGCGCGGTGTACGGCCTCGACGTCAAGCAGCCCGGCATGCTCTACGCCGCGCTGATTCCCTGCCCGGTGATTGGCGGCAAGGTGG
>JAYUAL010000277.1:0-1720 GCA_043741355.1 Gemmatimonadales bacterium
AATCCGACTGTCGCCAGCACCGCGGGGCCCTCGTACCCCACCCGCAATCCGTAGTCGGCGAAGAGTTCCTGGGTATCGCCGGAGGTTCCGTTGCGGGTATCGACGAAGAGCGAGGGCCCAAGCTTGGCCCCGAGCAGGAGGCCGCCCGGATTCACATGACGGACCTCGATGGCCGCGCGGGCGGTCAAGACCTTCGGGCTGAAGGCCTCGAACCGGTCGAAATCCGCGAGGATGCCCACGGAATTCGCGAAGTCATCAATCGACGTAGCCGGGTCTCCCGCGGTCGGAAGCCGAACGCCGAACTGCAACGCAACGGGCTTGCCTTCACGATGGACGGTGAGCCCGAGGTAGGGGTTTCCCAGCCGCGTAGCGGATGCACTCGAGCCTGCTCCAGCATCAACTCCCGCCCGGGCGATTGGCAACTCCGCTTCGAAGCGCAGAGTCCTGCCGATGCGCGTGCTGCCGGAAAGCACCAGCGCACCGCTCAGGAACTGATTGCCGTCGCCTTTGAGAAGGGGCTTGATCAGATCGAGCCTGATAGCGGACTTCGCTGTCTCGTCGTGCCAGTAGGTCTGGCCCTGCGCGGAGCGGGTGACGAGGAGCGCCAGCAGGCAGCCGGCGGCGAGCGGGATGAGGGACCGGCGGGGCATGGCACACTCTCCGTGAGATGGGTGGGACCGCGCCATACTATCGGTCGAACCCATCAAGTACCGGTCAAGCACGACTCAGGCTGGGTGAACCGGCGGGGATCTTCCGTTTAGGACGCGGAGGCCTCGCCCAGCGCCGATTCGACCGACTTCTTGAGTTCCTGGCCGGTGAACGGCTTGGAGAGCACCTCCACCGCGCCGAACTTCCTGGCGACGGACAAATACTCTTCCGCTTCGACCCGACCGCCTCCGGAGATGGCCAGCACCCGAACCGCGGGGTTTATTCGGCGGAGCTGCTGAATCACCTCGAGCCCGTCGATGTCGGGCATGATCAGGTCCGTGATGACGAGGTCGGCTGGACTATTCCGGTAGCGATCGATGGCACCCTGGCCATCCCCGGTGCTATGGACCTGGTAACCGGCGCGTTCGAGCATTTTATGTACGGCGCCGCGGCTGAGGTCATCGTCATCGACCAGCAGAATACTCTTCATCAGATAACCTCTGTACTTCATAATACGCCATGCGAATCCTCCTGCCAACAGGGGTGGGAGGGCCGCTCGTTCGGCGTTACAATCCCTCAATGACTTCCGAGGCGGCCCACTTCTTCGTGCGCGACCTCGCGCTCATCCTCGGCACCGCCGCCGTCGCCACCGTCATTTTTCAGCGTCTGAAGCTCCCGGTGATCGTCGGATATCTCCTTGCCGGGATGGTGGTTGGCCCGCTCACTCCGTGGCCTCTGATTCACGATCCCGATACCATCAGGACTCTCGCCGAGCTCGGCGTGGTCCTGCTGCTGTTCTCGATCGGCTTGGAGTTCCGTTTCCGCAAGCTGGTGTCGCTGGGCAGCCGAGTGGCGCTGGCGGCTCTGCTCGAAGTCGGGCTCATGTTGCTCCTCGGATATGGGGTGTCGCGCGCGCTCGGTTGGGCCCCGCTACCCAGCGTGCTGGGGGCCGGCATGGTGGCGATTTCGAGTACGATGGTGGTCTCCCGAACGCTGGCGGACCATCACGCCGACCGACGGCTGCGGGACATTGTCTTCGGCGTCCTGGTGATGGAGGACCTGGCGGCCATCC
>JAYUAL010000278.1:0-21699 GCA_043741355.1 Gemmatimonadales bacterium
ATCGAAGACTATGGCGGGCCCTTCGTCGAGTGGGAGCTGCATGCGGCGGAGCGGAAGAAGCTGCGCGACTCGGCGCGCCAGAAGGAGGAGCAGGCGGCCCGCACGGCGGTGCGGTCGGAGTCACGCCGGAGCGCGGCCGGCAAGAAGGAGGAGGAGGGCGCCCAGCGCGCCACCCGGCGCGAAGCCGCCATGCAGGAAGGGGAAGTCCACCGGCTCGAGGCGCGGATTGCGGAATTGGCGGCGGCCGTGGCGGATACGGCGCTCTATGACGGGACCGCCGAGGGCGCCCGCAAGGCGGCCGGGCTCGATCGAGAGCTGAAGGAAGCGAAGCAGGCCCTCGATGACGCCATGGCCCGCTGGACCGAGGCGGTCGAGGCGCTGGACGCCCCCTTTACTGGGCGCTCAGCACGTCCACGATGAAGACCAGGATGGCGTTGCCCGGGATCGAGCCGTTGCCGGCAGCACCATATCCCAGGGCGGGCGGAAGGATCAGCTGGCGCCGGCCGCCCACCTTCATGCCGACGATGCCGAGGTCCCAGCCGTCGATCACTGCACGAGTCCCCAGCCGAAACACTAAGGGGCTCCCGCTGACGTTGCTGTCGAACTGGGTGCCGTTGGCGAGCCAGCCGGTGTATCGCATAGACAACTGCTGTCCATTGGCCACCGCTGCGCCGGTGCCGACGGTCATGTCCCGGTAATAGAGCCCCGATGGGGCCTTGGTGCTGGCGGCCAGGTCGACGCCGAGGACCGGCGCAAAGGCCGTGGACTCGATGGTGGGTGCCGTGGTACTGACGGAATTGCTTGAGCAGGCCGCAAGGCTCGATGAGAACGCGGAAGCGACCACGAGCGATCGGACAAGGTGGGGCATCAGGCCTCGAGCGAGATGTGGGGTCGGGGGATACTAACGTAATTCAGGGTCATCGCGTATTCATAGAGTTGCCGCACCGCCGGCCCCGCCCGGCGCCCCCCCGAACAAGGCCAAGGAGGCAGGATGCCGCAGTCCAAGGCATTGATAGCGCTTGCCGTCGCCACATGGTCCGCCGCCGCTCCGGTGCGCGCCCAGACCCAGCGAATCGACCCCGAGTATACCGCCAAGATCAAGGAGTACCTCCAGGACTCCCGGATCACCACCGAGCTGGTGGATCATCTGCCGGCCTCGGCCACGGTGCCTACGCCGCTCAAGTTCCTGGGCCGAATCGTAGGCACTCCCGGCGAGCTGACCTACGCGAGGGATATCCAGCGCTACTATGAGGCGCTGGACAAGGCGTCGCCCCGGATCACGATGTGGAAGATCGGGACCACCGAGGAGGGCCGCGACATCGTGCTCCTGGCGGTTGCCGACGAGGCCACCATCAGGAGCCTCGACAAATACAAGGGAATGCTGACGGCGCTCACCGATCCCCGGAAGACCACCGAGGCGCAGGCCCGCGCCCTGATCGGGACCGCCAAGCCGATTTACTGGATCACCAGCGGGATGCACTCGCCGGAGACCGGCGGTCCGGAGATGCTGATGGAGCTGGCCTACCGGCTCGCGGTGGAGGAGACGCCGTTCATCCAGGGCATCCGGAGCAACGTGATCACCTTCATCACGCCGGTGCTCGAAGTCGACGGCCGCGAGAAGCAAGTGGACACCTACTACTTCAACAAGAAGCGCGCCGAGGGCGACGCCCGGCTGCCCCTCATGTACTGGGGCAAGTACGTGGCCCATGACAACAACCGGGACGGCATGGGGCAGTTTCTCCAGCTCACCCGCGCGGTGACCCGGACGGTCCTCGACTGGAAGCCCACCGTCCTGCACGACCTTCACGAGGCGCAAACCTACCTGTACGCCTCGACCGGCACCGGTCCCTACAACGAGCAGCTCGATCCGATCACCATCAACGAATGGTGGATGCTGGCCGAGAACGACGTGATGGAGATGACCAAGCGCAGCGTACCGGGCGTGTGGACCTACGGCTTCTACGATGGGTGGGTGCCCAACTACATGTTCTTCATCGCCCATTCGCACAACTCGGTGGGGCGGTTCTATGAGGTTCAGAGCTACGGTCCGGACAACTACGTGGTGCGGCCCGGTGCTACGACCACGAGCCGGGAGTGGTTCCGGCCCAACCCCCCGCTGCCATCGATTAATTGGGGCCCGCGCAACAATACCAACATCCAGGAATCGGCCATCCTCTTCTCGCTCTCCCACGTGGGAAAGAACCGGGAGCTCTACCTGGAGAACTACTGGCTGAAGAACAAGCGGGCCTACGACAAGGGGAGGAACGGACCCGTCTACGCCTGGGTGATCCCGGCCGCCCAGCGGCGCAAGGCGGACGCGGCGGATGCGGTGAACGAACTCCGGCGCCAGGGACTGGAGATCGGGACCGCCGCCGCCGCCTTCAAGGCCGGCAACCTCGACGTCGCGGCCGGCGACTACATCATCCGCGCCGACCAGCCCTATCGGACGCTGGCCGACATGTACTTCTCGCTGCAGAACTACGCCCTCGGCAATCCGTCGCCCTACGACGACACCGGGTGGACCTTCCAGTTCATGCGCAATGTGGTGGTGACGCCCTGCACCGATAAGAGCTGCCTCGATCAACAGAGCACGCTCCTCACCGCCGACGCGAAGGCCCCGGGCGGCATCGAGGGGAGCGGGAGCACGGTGCTGGTGGACAACACCACCGACAACAACTTGACCGCGTTCCGGTTCAAGTTCGCCAGCGTGCCGATGCGGGCCGCCGAGGAAGACTTCGAGGCCGGTGGCCACAAGTTCCGGGCCGGCGCATTCATCATCCCCAATGCCGATCGGGCCCGGCTCGAGCCCGCGCTCAAGGAGCTGGGCCTCTCGAGTTGGGGCGTGGCGGCGGCGCCCTCGGTCAAATCACACGACCTCGATCTGCCCCGGATCGGCTACGTGCACAGCTGGGCCAACACCCAGAACGAAGGGTGGGTCCGCGCCGCGCTCGACACCTACGGGGTGCCCTATACCTACTTCGCCGACCAGAAGCTCCGGGAGGGGAATCTTCGCGCGAAATACGACGTGATCATCTTCCCCCACGTGGGCGGAAACGCCCAGGGACAGGTGAACGGAATTCCCAAGGGCGCCGGGGCGCCGCTGCCGTACCAGAAGACCGAGGCCACCCCGAACCTCGGCGCCCTCGACCAAAGCGACGACATCCGCGGCGGCATGGGGCTCGAGGGCCTCATGGAACTCTACAAGTTCGTGCAGGATGGCGGCACCCTGATCACCGAGGGATCCACCGCGACAATCTTCCCGGAATACAACCTGACCACCGGCATCACGGTGGAAACGCCAGCCCAGCTGTTTGCCCGCGGGACCATCCTACGCGGCGTGATCACCGACTCCAAGAGCCCGCTGGTATACGGGTATGAGGGGACCCAGCTGCCGGTCTACTTCAGCCAGTCACCAGTGCTTTCTCTCGGGGGCGGGGGCGGGTTCGGCGGATTCGGTGGCGGCGCTGGCATCCCTGGCGTCGGGCAGAACACCACGCCCATGGCGACTCGGCTTCGGCTCTCACCCTATGGGACGGTGGCTCCCGAGCCGGTTGCTCCAGCGGGCGGTGCGCCGGGCGGTGCCGGCGCCGCGGGTGGTGGGGGCGGTGGTGGAGCAGGGGGCTTCGGACAGTTTGCGCAGTCCGCCGGCCTGCGTCCCCGCGTGGTGATGCAGTTCCCCGCCAGCGCCGACGAAATGCTGCTGTCGGGAACCCTGGCCGGCGGGCAGGCCCTGGCCGGCCGGGCGCAGCTGGTGGACGCGCCGCTCGGGCGCGGGCATGTGGTGATGTTTGCCATCCGGCCATTCTGGCGGTGGCAGACCCAGGGCACTTTTTTCCTGGGGTTCAACGCGATTCTCAACTGGAACGATCTGGACGCGGGAAGGCCCGAGCCGGCGACCCGGCCGGTGGGGGGGCAGTAAGGGCGGGAGGACGGGAAGACGGGAGGACTCCCGTCCTCCCGTCTTGCTCAATACGCGTCACACCCAAGCCCGAATCGATAGCGCGGACCCCTGAGGTCCTGTTCCGAAATGCCGGCTTCGGCTTCGTAGGTACGGTGGTTGACCTGGTCGAGGGAGAGGTTTTTCCGGATGGAAAAGAGGTAGGTGTGGAACAGCGGGCCGGACTCGTTGAGTTGGCTGGATGCATCGTCCACCAGCCACTTGGCGGAATCGTAGAATGAATTGAGCGGAGTCGAGCCCGAGCTTCGCACCACTACCAGAACCATGTCGGCGTCCTTGAGCGCGGTGGTATCGCTCCAGCGACAGAAGCGCATCAGCCTCGCCGCCTCACGCTGGGTCGAGGCGCTGGTGGCTACCACGTACACGAGGGGACCCGGCGGGCCATACGACTGGGCTTTGACCTGCGGAAGGGCCAGCAGCGCCAGCGCCATCACCCCGAGAAGCCTTGGCATTTTCATCGGTACCTCACCAGTCCGTAGACGTGGGGCGGAGTATTCGCTCCGAGCGGACTGACCTCGAAGAGACTGTCTCCCACGATCTGAAAAATTCGGGGAGCGTAGATCAGGTCCGCGAAGCAGGAAGCACCCAGCGGGCAATTGTCGAAGATCAGGGTGCCGTTTTCGATCCGATAGAGGAACCCCGCCTCCGACCGTCCAATTTTCCCGCCCGGTCCATCCGAAGTGATGGTAGTCTGCCGGAGAATCTGCTGATCGGTTCGGGCCCGGTTCTCGACCAGCCGGAACGTGTCCGCGAGCAGGAGGGCAGGGTTGCCGTTGCCGTTGAGCGGAACCGGCAGGCGGTTCAGGCCCACGCGTGCCAGAGCGTAGACATCCCGGGGCCCGGAGGGACCCGCGTAGTCGCCGCATCCGGCGGCCAAGCCCAGGACTCCGAGGATGAAGGCTGCCCGGTACATTGCAAAGGCTCGCTTCGATTGGTGGTCGGGAGTACTGCAGGGTCCGTTCCCCCGTGTCCCGATTCCGAAAGCCCGTCAGCCGTCGTCAGTTACCTGCGCGGCGGCCCGCGGTCGTCCTGCGCGAAGTGTCCTTCCGACACGGCCGCCTACCCGTTTCTGGACACTCCCTCCGACATTCCAGACACTCCCTCCACCAGGATCAATTCGGTGCTCGCGCTGGAGTGCCGGAGCGCTTTGGATGGCGGGGGCATCGCCTTGTAGCGCTGGTAGGTTTCGGGGTCGGTGACATCGATTTCGACGACGACGTACGCGGCCATGAAGAGAGTCTACACCTCCAGCAGATACTCCTCAACTTCGCGCCGTGCCTCGGCATTGGCCGAGAGTGAGGCCTCGAGCTCGGCGGCGAGCACGGCGATCCCGTCCCCCCCGCGCTCACCCGCCGCGCCGGCCTGGGCGATCCGTCCCTGGGTGCGGCCCAGCGCCGTCAGCACGTCGAGCAGCTCCTGTCCCAGCATGACGGCTTCGGTGGCCCCGAGAGGACCGCTCTGGCGGACCTTCGCGGAGAGGTTGGGCCCGGCGACGTACTCCATCACCACGAAGCTCCAGGAGCCGTCGTCGACGAAGTCGTGCACCGCGACGATGTTGGCGTGGGTGAGCCCCCGCACCGCCTGGACCTCGCGGCGCATCCGCTCCCGGGCCAGGGCCGCCGCGGCGGGAGGAGGCACCAGCAGTTTCAGTGCCACCTGTCCCCCTAACACGCTGTCCTGGGCCAGGTACACCACCGAAAGCCGCCTCGCCCGAGCTCCCGCCCGACGGTGTAGCGCCGGGCAAGCACCGTGCCTTCGCGCAGGTAGGCCGGTTCGGGCGAGGTCATCGGCCGTCGAGTTTGGCGGGCATGGACTCGGCGTTGCTGCGCCACCCGTCCTGCTGGTGGTAGAGCTCGAGGAACTGGGAAAGGTGCCGGCGGGACAGCGCGGGCTGGTCCAGGGCAAACTCGGAAGTGCCGGCGTGGTAGAACGCCATGAAATTGTCGGGAGAGAACTCGACGACCATTCCCATGATGGGACCGGCCGAGGTGTCGTCGCCGGCGTCGGCCACGGGATGGGCCAGCTCGAAGACCAGGTCCGCGGCCATCCGTCGCTGGGACGGCTCGAGCGTCATCAGAAGCTCGCGGGCGTGCCTGGTTTTCCCCGCGAGCGCAAAGCATCCGGCGCCATACGCCACACCTTCGTAGCCGCCAGGGGCGGCTCGAATCGCACCCGCGTCTCCACCTCCACCGGATTGCAGAACGGCTTCATTCGCTGAAACCACTCGGGACCGGATATCTGCGGTGCCGGGTGCGGGGTGGTTCCCATCTCAACCGGGAGCAGGGGTGCAACCGGCATGACCGGTATCGGCTGGGCGCGTCCCAGCCAGATCAGTCCGCCACAGAGGGCGATGTACAGCAGACCCAAGGCGTATAGCGCGCGCATGTCCGGTTCCGGGTTTGGGCTTGGCAGGCTGATGGGGAGAGTCGTCTCCTCCAGCGGCTTGCACAGCGGCTCCCCTCAGGGCAACGGGCGTGCCGGGTTCCGGGGTGGTGCAGGGGTTTGCCGCGAGAGAGGTTGGGCGCGGAGGGCTCAGCTCTGGTCCAGCACCTTCTCTTTCATCTCGATGTCCACGCGCTCATGCTTGATCCCCAGACGGAGGCGTCCGAAGATGCCCATGTAGATGTTGGCCATCCACACCAGCGCAAAGCCGGCGATCAGGAATCCGCGCCAGTCGTCCAGGAGCAGGTGAAAGCCGGTCAGAGCCAGGAAGCCCACCGTCACGTAGTGCGAGAAGCAATACTCGCAGGTCAGCATGTAATAGAATTTTCGGGCGTACCAATGCCGGGAGCCTTCGCTCTTCGCGACCCAAAAGTCGCGGGGCTCCCGGAAGAGCTCCTCGTGGGTGACGGTCCAGGCCACGCAGGCGATCGGCAGCGCGAGGAAAAGGAGCCAGGCGAGCTGGACCGGAAGCGGCGCCATCAGCCGTGGCCAGCCCGGGGGCCGTGCATCAGGGACATCAACTTTGCGGGCTCGACCGGTTTGACCCAGTGATCGTCGAACCCGGATTCCTGCGACCGGCGGCGATCGGCCTCGGCGCCCCATCCGGTGAGCGCGATCAGCCGCACGCCGGTGAGCTCGGGGTCGGCTCGAATCCGGCGGGCCACTTCGTGGCCGTCCATGTCGGGCATTCCGATATCCATCAGCACGGTCGTCGGGGCGAACGTCTTGATCAGGGCGAGCGCGGACGGGCCGTCATACGCGGCCCGGGACTCCGCGCCCATCATCTGGAGGACGACGCTCAAGCTGTCCGCACCGTCCCGGCTGTCGTCGACCACCAGAATGCGCTCAGGGGAACGGGTCATGGGGACTCTTTTCACCGTGTGCAGCATTTCGAGGCACGACCCAGTCGGTCGCCCCCAAACATTAAGGCCTCCTGAATAAACTATCGAATCGGAGCCCGGACGCAAACCCTCTCCAGGCTTACATCCATTCTTCGATTCTGGTGGTTCGCCGGAGCGCTTCCGGGTGGCGTCGGAACCAGCTCATGATGAGCAGCATTTCGTCGATCACGCCCGCGCCCATCGGCCCGGCAGGCTCGGGCTCGCTCGGCTCGGCGGCCACCACGCTGCGGAACGCCTCGCGCTCGATGGGGGTTCCGGGCCAGGGGTAGCAGGCGCGGACGGTACCCCGTCGGATGAGGTATGCCTTGTCGTCACCGTGGAGACCCGGATCGCGGTAGACGAAGGTGAGGAGCTCGAGTGCGGCCCGGGCTCGGGTGGTGGCGGCCAACAGCCACTCCAGCGCCTCGAAGCGCTCCCGCCATCGCGCCGCGGCCTCGAATTCGCCCCGGTCCGCCGCCGACATCATGCCGGCCACGATCCGATCCACCGGCGCGATGGCAGTGCCGTCCAGGAATGCGGCGGCGGCCTCGACCCGCTCGCGGTAGCCGCGCTCGGTGACCAGCCCGGCGCAGGGTCCGCTGCAGGTGCCGAAATCGTAGCGCGGGCAGGCGGCCTGACGCGGCGTGTCGAAGAGATCGCCCTGCTCGGCGAAGGCCATCGGCATGCGGTCGGCGCAGTCGCGCAGGCCGAGGAGATCGTTGAGCACCCGGATGGCGAGCCCGGCTCGCGCGGGCGATGGCAGCGGCCCGTAGTAGCGGACCTGGTCCCGCGCCGGATTGCTGGTACAGGAGAGCTTGGGTGCCGGTCCCTCTGCCACCCCGATAAAGACGACGGAGCGGGTGCGGTTCATCCGGACGTTGTACGGGGGCCGGCGCTTCCGGATTTCCCGGAGCTCCGCAAGGTGAGCTGCGAATTCGCTGGACGCATACTCCCAGGTCACGTCGCTCGCCGCATGAAGGATGCGGGCGCCCTTGTCCTGGGGGTACTTGGCGTGAAAGTAGGACAATAGCCGGGAGCGCAGCAGCTTGGCCTTGCCCACGTACAGCACGCGTCCGGAGGCATCATGCATCCGGTAGATGCCGGGCCGCCGCTCGGCTATGGTCCTGATCCGGCGGCGCAACCCGTCGAGGTCGGCGGCGGGAAGGGGCAGGGCAAAGGCGACCGCCGTCATGTCTGGCAGCGGTGGCAGAAGACCGTGATGCGCCCGTCGATGGCGTGGGTGCCGGTGAGCGTGGTACCACAGCGGCGGCAGGACTCGCCCTCGCGACCGTAGACCATCAGCTCGAGCTGAAAATTGCCGGGTGCTCCGGTGCCGGTGCGGTAGTCCCGGAAGGTGGTGCCCTGCGACGCAATGGCCGCCTCGAGAATACGGATGATGTGGCGATGGAGCAGCCGGGCCGCCGCCGGGTTTACTGACCGGGCCGGCTTCGACGGATCGACCCGGGCCGCGAACAGCGCCTCATTGGCGTAGATGTTACCCACGCCGGCGATGGCGCGCTGATCCATGAGCACCTTCTTCACCGCGGCGCGTGAGCCGGCCAGGATGCTTCGCAGCACGGCGGGACGGAAAGCCGGATCGAGTGGCTCCGGGCCGATGGCCGCATCGTACGCCTCCCAGGCCTTGTTATCCAGCCAGAGCAGCGTGCCAAGCCGGCGGACGTCACGGTACACCAGGGTGCGCCCATCGTCGAGCGCCACGCGCAGCACCGCATAGCGCTGCTCCTCCTTCGTGAGCTCGCGGTCCAGGATCAGGAGCGAACCGGTCATGCCGGGCTGGATCACCAGGCGGCGGCCATCGGTGTCGATGACGGCGTGCTTGGCGCGCCGGCTCACTGCGCGCACCCGCCGCCCCTTGAGGCCCTCAATCAGGGTCCGGCGGGCCACCCCGCGCAACACGTCGTCGTGGGAGAGCCGCGCGCCGAGAAAGCAGCGGCCTACCAGCTCGGGGCGCAGGTCTCGGACGATGGTTTCGACTTCGGGAAGTTCGGGCACCTACTCCCTGAGTCTCCGGCTCTCCCTCCAGCCGATGTCCTTCCGAAACTGTTTCCCCTCGAACTGAATCGCCTCGGACGCGGCGCGGCTGGCCTGCTGGGCCGCCGCGAAGGTCGGCCCGACCGCTGTGACCGCCAACACCCGGCCGCCATTGGTGCGGAGTGCTCCATTCTCATCCCGCTGGGTGCCGGCGTGGAACACCATGACCCCCTCGGGAAGTGTCTCAGGAATCTCGATCGGGTCTCCCGCGCGCGGACTGTCGGGGTAGCCATAAGCGGCGAGCACCGTGGTTACCGCCGCGCCCGGGCTCACGCCGAGCGACGGCAGCGGCTCGCCCCGGGCCGCCGCGCCGAGCGCCTCGGCTAGTCCCGAGGTGATCAGCGGCAGGATCGCCTGGGCTTCCGGATCGCCGAAGCGGCAGTTGAATTCAATCACGTTGAGCGCGCCGGCCGAGTCCACCATGATCCCGGCGTAGAGCAGCCCGCTGAAGGGGGTACCGCGCCGGGCCAATTCCCGGAGCGTGGGGAGCAGCACCTCGCGCTCGACCCGGGCCAGGAGGGCCGGTGGGGCCACCGAGACCGGGCTGTAGGCGCCCATTCCGCCGGTATTGGGCCCCCGGTCGTGCTCCAGCAGCCGCTTGTGATCCTGGGCCGCGGGCATAATGGCGAGGTCACGCCCGTTGGTGATCGCGAGGACCGAAAGCTCCTCACCCTCCAGGAACGTTTCGACCACCACGGTTCGGCCCGCCTCGCCAAAACCGCCATCACGGAGCATGGCGTTGACCGTGCGCCGGGCCTCGTCCCGGTCGGCGCAGACAATCGCCCCTTTCCCGGCCGCGAGCCCGCTGGCCTTGACCACCAGCGGCTCGGTGTGACGGTCTACGAAGGCGAGGGCCATCTTGAGCTCGGCGGCGACGAAACTGCGGGAACTGGCAGTGGGAACGCCCGCGGCCAGCATCACGTCCTTGGCGAACGCCTTGGAGGCCTCGATTTGCGCCGCCGCGGCGGAAGGACCGAACACCACTCGCTCCGCCTCGCGCAGCCGGTCGGCGAGCCCGCGGGCCAGCGGCGCCTCCGGTCCGATGACGGTGAGGTCGATGCCGTGGGCCTGGACCGCGCGAACCAGCCGGTCGTGGTCGTCCGATCCGATGGGGAGGTTGTTGGCGAGCAGCGCGGTGCCGGGATTGCCCGGCGCGCAGAAGAGGTCGGCGGAGGGGAGGTCGCGGCGCAGCGCCCAGCACAGCGCGTGTTCGCGGCCTCCCCCTCCGACGACCAGCACTTTCATCCTTGCTGGGCCTTGCGGAACGCGTCCCGGGCCGACGAGGCGGCCCGCTTGGCGGCGTCGGCGATGTTGTTGAAGGTTTCCCGCGCCTCACCGGCGTAGTGATCCTTCGCCGCCTTGAAGTCGTCCTTGAGCGGACGCTCCTTCTGCTCCGGGCCGCGACGGGTGTACTCGCCGCGCAGGATCCGTTCGTAGTCGCCGCTCTGGATCCACTTCTGCAGCTCCGCCGCGCGCACCGTATTCATCGGATGGGTCAGCGCCAGCGTGTTCAGGATCTTGTAGACGATGTCCAGCCCCTCGTTGGTGGTGATGTATTCGTTGGCCTGGGCCACGAAGGGATCCAGCGCCATCTGGCCTTCCTCGAGCGCCCCGCGGTAGGCGCCGGCCATTTTCATGAAGAGCTGCTGCGAGGCAATGATGTTCTGGCTGCCCAGCAGTCCGGCCCGGTCCGAGGACAGCTCCGACTTGCGGGACCACTCGAGAATTGCCAGCCGCACCGGCAGCAGGGCGATGCCCGCGAGCAGCGGCAGCGCGCCCAGGCTCACGTTGAGGAAGATCTCGGCGATGGTGCGGTAGAGCGAGTGGCCGCTCACCACGTGGCCCATCTCGTGGGCGATCAGGGCCCGGAGCTCTGCTTCATCGAGCAGCTCGAGCGCGGCGGAGTGAAGTACGATGAAGGGATCGTCCACTCCGTAGGCGCCGGCGTTGAACACCGGCGTTTGGGAGACGTACAGCTCGGGCACCTTGGGCCAGTCGAACGTGGTGCAAACCTCGACGTGGAGCGCGTGAGCCCGGGGAAACTGCTGGTGGCCGGCGCGCACCGAGTTGCCCTGGAACAGCAGCCGGATGCCGCGCTCACCGCCCAGGATGGCGATGATCTTCCGCACCACGTCGTCGAACCCGGGCACCGCGCGCATGGCCTGCAGCGCGGCTCGGTCGGCGGGATGCTCCCACGAGACGCCGGCGATCTGCGGGAATGCCACTCGGGCTCGGTGGGTGGGAAGGGAGGTCATAGCGGTGCTCGGGGGCTCGGGGTGCTCAAATGTACGGGGTTTGCCGGCCAATGTTTCAGTTTGGACGCTGAAGACGCTATGACGCTATGACGCTAAGACGCTCATAGGCTGGGCGGATTCCTAGCGTCTTAGCGTCTTACCGTCTTCGCGCCTAACTCATCGCCTGCTCCAGATCCCCGATCAAATCCTCCACCGCCTCGATCCCCACGGAGAGCCGCACCAGCGAATCGGTCAGCCCCATCGCTTCGCGCAGCTCCTTGGGCACGGCCGCATGGGTCATCGACGCCGGGTGCCCGATCAGGCTCTCCACGCCGCCCAGGGATTCGGCGAGCTGGAAGATCCTGACCCGTTCCACGATGCGGCGGGCCTGGGCCACATCGCCGACGTCGAAGGAGACCATTCCCCCGAAGCCGCACATCTGCCGCCGGGCCAGGTCGTGCTGCGGGTGGGTCGGGAGACCGGGGTAGTAGAGGTGCTTCACTGCTTTCCGGTCCTGGAGCCAGTCGGCGATATGGCGTCCGTTGAGATCGTGCTGGCGCATCCTGAGCGGGAGCGTCTTGGTGCCCCGGAGCGCCAGCCAGCAATCCATCGGCCCCGGCACCGCGCCGCTGGCGTTCTGAATGAATCCGAGCCGCTCCGCCACGTCGTCGCGGCGGGTGATGAGCAGGCCGCCCACCATGTCGCTGTGGCCGTTCAGGTACTTGGTGGTGGAGTGGAGCACGATGTCGGCGCCCAGCTCGAGCGGGCGCTGGAACATCGGCGTTGCGAAGGTATTGTCCACCGCGAAGAGGATTCCCCGTGAGGCGGTCAAGTCGCCGACCGCCCGAAGGTCGGTCAGAAACATCATCGGGTTGGTCGGGGTCTCGACGTAGACCAGCCGAGTGGCGGGCGTGATAGCGCGCTCGACATTCGCGATGTCCCGGCTGTCCACGAAGCTGAGCTGGAGGCCGTAGGGCTCGAAGATCCGGCGCATCAGGCGCATCGAGCCGCCGTAGACGCTCTCGCCGGAGACGATGTGGTCCCCCGACTTGAACAGTTTGAGGATCGCATCCAGGGCCGCGAGTCCGGAGCCGAAGGCGAAGCCGTGGGTGCCGCCCTCCAGTGCGGCGACGTTGCGCTCCAGGGCTTCGCGGGTGGGATTCTGGGTCCGGGCGTACTCATAGCCCTTGTGCTTGCCCAGGCCCTCCTGCCGGTAAGTCGAGGTCTGGTAGATCGGGGTCATCACGGCCCCGGCGAGAGGATCGGCGACCTGGCCGGCGTGCACGGCGCGGGTGGCCATCGAATGGTCGAGATCGTGCTCAAGAATGCGGGTCATCGGCTCCCTCTGGTCCCTGACGGTGACGGCCAGCTTGCCAGAAGAATAGCGAGCCGACCGCCGGGGCGTTGAACATTGCCCCCGGCTGCCCTACGTTTCGTCCTGTGATTCCGCCGCCCATCGCCTTGCGGACCGACGAACCCGAGCATTCGTAGTCCATGATGAGGTCGAGGCTCGCCCTGCTCGAGGAGTGTGGCGACGTCTCGCTGATCTATCGCAAAGCCCTTCATCGTCGATGAAGTCCGGTCCTCCATCCGCGAACTCGATCAACGGAACAAGGAGCAGTTCGTGGGCCAAATCCAGATGGCGGTCCGGATGCTCGAGAAGAAGGACGTCTACACTCGCGGCCACTCCCAGCGGGTGAGCCGTTACGCGGTGAGGACGGCCGTCTTCCTCGGCTTCACGGGCGACGTGCTCGACCAGATCCGGCTGGGGGGCGAGCTGCACGACATCGGCAAGCTCGGCACTCGCGATTCGGTGCTCCAGAAGCCCGGCCCGCTCACGGCGTCGGAATTCGAGGAAATCAAGAAACATGTGACCGAGGGAGAGGAAATCCTCCAGCCGCTGCGCCGCGAGCATCCGCTGGTGCTCCAGATCGTGCGCAACCACCACGAACGGGTGGACGGGAGCGGATTCCCCGACGGGCTCCGGGGCGATGCCATCCCGATGGTGGCGCGGGTGGTGGCGGTGGCCGACGCGTTCGACGCCATGACCACCAACCGCTCCTACCGGACGCCGCGGCCTGCCGGCGAGGCGATGCAGGAGCTGGTGCGCTTTGCCGGCGTGCAGTTCGATTCCGACGTGGTCAGCGCATTCCAGAAGGCGTTTCCGGACGTGGAGAAGCTGCCGCTGACGGTTTGACCGACGGGGAGGACAGTGCGGACGGTGAGGACGGGGAGGACGGTGCGGACGGAGGAGTCCGACCTCCCCGACCTCCCCGACCGCACCGACCTCACTATCCGTCCTCCCGTCCTCCCATCTAGCTTCTTCCCCATGTCCAACACCCTCATGGTGTCCGTCTCCGGCATGCGCGGGATCGTCGGACAGGATCTGACCCCCGAGCTGGTGTCGCGCCATGCCGCCGCCCTGGGCGCGTGGGCTGCGGCGGCCGGGAAGCCCCTGGTCGTGCTGGGGCGCGACTCCCGCACCAGCGGGGTGATGTTCGCGCACGCCGCGATCTCCGGCCTCATGTCCGTCGGCTGCGACGTCATCGACCTCGGCGTCGTCCCCACGCCCACCACCCAGCTCGCTGTCGAGCATCACCACGCCGGCGCCGGCCTCATCCTGACCGCCAGCCACAACCCGATCGAGTGGAATGCGCTCAAGCTGGTAGGCCCCGACGGCATCTTTCTCGACGCCGCGGCGGGGGCCGCGGTGCGGGCCCGGGCAGAGGCCGGCCCAGAACGGGCCGGATGGGACGGACTCGGGAGGCTCCACCTCGACCCCGATGCCATCCCGCGCCACCTGGACCTCGTGCTCGCCCTGCCCGAGGTGGATGTGGCGCTGATTCGACGGGCCCGGTTCAAAGTGGCGCTCGACTGCGTCAGGGGGGCCGGTGGCGCCGTCATCCCCAATTTGCTGGAACGGCTCGGCTGTACCGTCGTGGGCATCAACCTCGAGACTGACGGGCGCTTTCCCCGGGAGCCGGAGCCGATCCCCGAGAATCTAGGCCAGCTCGCGGAGCTGGTCCGTGCCAGCGGGGCGCATATCGGGATGGCTGTCGACCCCGACGTGGACCGCCTGGCTCTGGTGAACGAGCGGGGACACCCGATCGGGGAAGACTACACGCTGGCATTCGCGGTGCGCGCCGTACTGGGCGGGAGGACGGGACGACGGGAGGACGGGAAGGTGCCGGGAGGGTCGACGGAACCTCCCCCCCTCCCGTCGTGCCGTCCTCCCGTCATCGTAGCAAACCTCTCGACGAGCCTCGTCGTCGAAGACGCCGCCCGGTCTGGCGGGGCTCGGTTTGTCCGGGCGCCGGTCGGGGAGGCCAACGTGGCCAGGACCATCAAGGAGGAGGGAGCCATCATCGGGGGGGAAGGGAATGGAGGTGTGATCCTTCCCGCTCTGCACATTGGGCGCGATGCGCCGCTGGGGGTGGCGTTGATCTTGCAGTATCTTGCGCGCGAAAACCGCCCTGTCTCAACATTGGTAGCAGAGGCTCCCCAGTATCGGATTGTAAAGGCTAAGACCCAGCGGGGGGCCGACTTGCAGGCCGCCTACACGGCCCTGAAGGCGCGCTTTCCGGACGCCTCGGCGGACGAACGGGACGGGCTCAGGCTGGCGTGGCCGGATCGGTGGGTGCACTTGCGCGCCTCGGGTACTGAGCCGGTTATTCGGATAATCTCCGAGGCGCCGACCGAGTCCGACGCGCTGAGCTTGGTGGAGGACTGCCGGACTCTCCTTTAGGCATGAGGTCGTTCACACGATGTGTGGCATCGTCGGCTACGTCGGACCGAAGCAAGCCTCGCCCATTCTGATCGACGGGCTTCGGCGGATGGAGTACCGCGGGTATGACTCCGCCGGCGTGGCGGTACTCAACGGCGCCGGCATCAAAGTCAAGAAGGCGGCGGGCAAGCTCTCCGCCTTGGTGGAAAAGCTCCGCACCGAGAACCCCCGGGGCACGGTGGGTATCGGACACACCCGCTGGGCCACCCACGGCGCGCCGACCACACCGAACGCGCACCCCCACCTGGACCAGGCCGGCAAGATCGCGGTCATCCATAACGGCATCATCGAAAACGCCGCGGTCATCAAGAAGGCCCTGGAAAAGCGCGGGCATACCTTCAGCTCTGAGACTGACACCGAGGTGCTGGCGCATCTGATCGGCGCCTACTATGAAGGGAATCTCGAAGAGGCGGTCGCCGCGGCGCTGTGGGACGTGGAGGGCGCCTACGGCATCGCGGTGATCTCGGCGGATGAGCCCGATGTGGTCGTCGCGGCGCGGAATGGTTCGCCGCTGCTGGTGGGGGTCGGGGACGGGGAGTATTTCGTCGCATCCGACGCGTCTGCCATCCTGGAGCACACCCGGAGCGTGGTGTACCTCGATGACGGCGAGATGGTGGTCCTGACCCGGGACGGCTACCGGGTGCGGAACCTCACCGAGACCCATGTCGAGAAGCCGGTCAACCAGATCGAGTGGGACCTGGCCACCATCGAACGGGGTGGGTTTGCGCACTTTATGCTCAAGGAAATCTTCGAGCAGCCGGAGAGCCTCACCAATACGGTCCGGGGCCACCTCCTGGAAGACGAGGGCAGCGCCCGGCTGCACGGGCTCAACCTCACCGACGAGCAGTTCAAGCGGATCAATCGGGTCATCATCACCGCTTGCGGCACATCGTGGCACGCGGGGCTGATCGGGGAATACATCTTCGAGGAGATGGCGCGAATTCCCTGCGAAGTGGAGTACGCCTCCGAGTTCCGCTACCGGAATCCGATCGTGGACGAGAACACCCTGGTCATCGCGGTATCGCAGTCGGGCGAGACGGCCGACACACTGGCCGCGGTGCGCGAAGCCAAGCGGCGCGGCGCCCGGACCATCGGGCTGGTGAACGTGGTGGGCTCCACCATCGCGCGCGAGGTGCAGGGCGGCCTCTATCTGCGGGCCGGACCGGAAGTCGGCGTGGCCAGCACCAAGGCGTTCAACAGCCAGGTGGCCGCGCTCGCGATGGTGGCGCTCAAGCTGGCCCGGCTCCGCAATCTGAGCCTGCTGCAGGGCACCCAGCTCATCGAGGCGCTCAAGGCATTGCCGGCCCAGATCCGGAAGTTGCTCGACCGGGCGCCGGAGGTCGAGAAACTGGCCGACCGGTTCGCCACGGCGCACAACGCGCTCTACCTGGGCCGCGGGGTGAATTTCCCGGTCGCGCTCGAGGGAGCCCTCAAGCTCAAGGAAATCTCCTACATCCACGCCGAGGGATACCCCGCGGCGGAGATGAAGCACGGGCCCATCGCGCTGATCGATGAGAACATGCCGGTGGTATTCATCGCGCCGCGGGACGGCGTGCACACCAAGATCGTGAGCAACATCGAGGAGGTGAAGGCGCGGGGCGGCAAGGTGATCGCGATCGTCACCGAGGGAGACGAAGAAATCGGCCGGCTGGCCGATGCGGTATTCCCCATTCCCGCCACGCACGATCTCCTCACCCCGATCCTGGCCAGTGTTCCACTGCAGCTCTTCGCCTACTACGTGGCGGTGCGGCGGGGATGCAACGTGGATCAGCCGCGTAATCTCGCAAAGTCGGTGACGGTAGAGTAGGGAATCCCCATTGCTACAGCTTTGATGGCCGATCGACCACACGGCGGGACCAGCATCGCGTTGGCGCCCACGCGATGAGCCTCCTCACGCTCCTCGTCCAAATCCAACGCCGGTGCCGGCGGGAGCGCCACCATCGCGGTCATCGGCTTCGAAGAAACGCTGTGAGCCTTCTCGACTATTGCCCCAACAAGGCGACCGCCTGCTGGCCCAGCGCCATGATCGCGGCCCGGTCCGCCAGGGGAATCCGCCGGTTCGCCTCGGCCACGGCGGTGTTCACCGCCGTCAACGCCATGGCGACTTGATCCGCTCTGGGCCGGTCTCCGCTGGACAGACGTTCCACCACATGCCGGAGCCCGAACGCCGTGACGGGCGCCGCCCACGTCAGCGGCGCGAATCGCTGGGCGTTGACCAGATCATCATAGACCGAGGCGCTGTTCCTGGGCCGCGCCACCTGGCTCCGCAGTGCCACGAACGTGGCGTGCCGGATGAGACCCAACTGGCGGAATGAGCCCCCGGTGTAGACGCTCGGGTGCAGCGAGGGATCGAAGCTCCAACCGAGAAACATCCAGGCCGCCCAGTTCTCCACCGCATTGCTGATCGGCATTGTCCGGTCGCCCCGAGACTTTCGCGCCGCGTTGCCGACATCCCACCAGATGTCCTGGATCTGGCTGCCGAGGTTGGTCTCCCCGCCATTCCGGAGGAGATGCAAGGCCACCAGACTCGAGGTCCACCGCCGTACCTCAAAGCAGACCCGGAAGCTCACCCGGGTGGAGTCTTCGAGCAGGCATGGCGCCCCCGGGTTCGCCGGAGCGCGGTCGGCGGTCCGGAGCGCGGTGACGGCCCGCATCAGGTTCTCCCGCGTGGGGAAGGCCCGGTAGCCGGCAATCGCCGCGGCGGCCGCGCCCCCGGCAAAGTCCAGAATGGCGGGAGGGAGCGGATTATCGGGCATCCAATCGAGGTTGGTCCGTTCATCCGACCAGATCGGCAGCCGAATGGCGACCTGCACCGTTCGGGGGTTGATCGCGGCAAGCCCCGCGCTGGTCAGCTCGGCGGGCCAGGCATCCCGCCCGAAGAGCGCGGTCGCGAACTCAAGGTCGGTGCCGAGCGGTTCACCCTTCGGCTGGAAGAGCCGGAGCCGCTCGCTCTGGAGGGGCGCCGACAGCCGACGGATGTAGGCCACGATGTTGAGCGCGGTGGCCGTGTCAACGTGGGCCACCGCGCGGCGTACGATCGTGGTGTCGCTGAAGCCGAACATCCTGAGGTCGAAGCCGTCCCGCGAGGCGTGGCAGCCGCTGCAATCGTTTTCGAAGGCGATTCGGCCCAGGGCGGGGTCAGGGCGGGGGGCCTCCGGCTCGCGGGGTGCGCTGGGGGGTTCGGAGCAGCCGATGAGCATGATGGCCGTGACGACGGGTACCAGCGTTGGTCGGCGCATGGTACTACCCTCACTCTCCGGCACGGTGAACGACGGGATCTGTTTCTGCTTGGACGCCTGAAGCTACCTTACGTTAACCGATGGAGGATATCAACCTCTTCGCGAGTGCCAATGTCGGCACCCGCGGGCGAGGGCCCCGCGCGAGCATCACGAGGCCCTCACAACCCGGTCCTCCCGGCTACAACAGCGGCAAGATGGTGCAGTCGGTCTGCAGTATCGACGTAGGCACGGGAGGTTCTCGATTACCCGAAACATCACGTCGAACAACGGCAACGGGACCGTTTACGCGACAACGAAGTCTGCCGCCCCGTTTCCGGCTCCGTCGGAATGACCGGGAGTTCGGGGCGGTCAGCCGGCCGCTCCGCGCGCGTTGTCCGGCTCGGCCTCGTTGTCCACGAGCTGCCGCGCGACCGCGCCGAGATACTCTCCCGAGGCGTTCAGGCAGGGAAGATGTACCGCGTCCAGCTCGGGCCGGCCCCGCAGGGCCAGCCGTCCTTCCAGTTGGCTTTCGGCGTTGTCCGCGACGAACCCGTAGGGGAAGTACACCGCGCGGCGGTATCCCGCCTCCGCCACCTGCCGGAGCGCGTCCTCCATGGAGGGCTCGGTCCACCGTCCCCCGTACACATGGTTGAGCCAGCCGTTCTGGACCCTTCCGAAATCGGCTGCGAGCTCGCCGGCAATGGCGCGGCCGATCCGCTCGGTGGCCTCACGGCCAGTCGACAGGTTCCCCGGCGGCTCGAGGAGAGTGCCGTGCGCGGCCAGGATCAACGCGCAGTCGGGTCCGCCCTTGCTTCCCGCATCGGCCAGCATACGGCGGATGTGCCGGGCCGAGATGCGCGCCAGAATCTCCTCGTTCAGCGCGGGGCATACGAGAATCGGCGCGGGCCGGCGGTCCGCTGCTCCGTCCCCGGCGCGAAGCCAGGCTCCCACGGCGGCTCGCGAGAGGTCGTGGGTGAAGGCGGACTCGGCGGCATACATCGGGACGACGTCCACCCGCTCGCCCGGCGGGATGGCGTCGAGCAGAGTAGGCAGGAGGGGATCCCGGAACTCATACGCCACGGACACCAGCCACCGGGTGGCAGGGGCGAGGCTCTCGAGGGCCGCGCCAAGACCGACCGCCTGCCGGCGAGTCAGCGGCTCCAGGGGTGACCGGTAGTCCTCGTCGGTCCAGCTCTTCTGCCGAAGCCGGGCTCGGCGGAGTGCGATGAGCGGGAGCAGAGGCCGCGGAATCGGCGCGATCGAGCGGGTCAGCCCAAGGAGGATGCGCCAGGAATACCGGAGCTGCGGGATGAACGCCGGAGTGGGAGGTTCCCCATAGGTCACCAGAATCACGTGCCGCTGCGTCATGTACGCCAGATATTCCTGGCCGCGGAGGCGCCCGACGCCGCCGCGGCGTTGAAGGAGATGCCGTCGAAGGAGGCGCCGCAGAACTCGAGGCCCGGGAGGAGCGCGGCGGCCGCCCGGAGCCGTGCGAGTCGTTCGCGATGACCCGGCGTGTACTGGGCAATGGCATGCGGCCGGCGCAGCACCCAGGACCGGCGGGGCGGTCGCCGAATGCCGAGCAGGTTCGTGGCCTCCGTCAGGGCGTGATGGCGCAACTCGGGATCGGACAGATCCACGGTCCCGGGTGCCCGGACCCCTCCCAGCATCGCGCGGACCAGCACCCAACCCGCCGGCGCACGGTCCGGAAAGAGGCTCGACTCCCACACCACGCCGAGCGTCAGCAGCCGCTCGCTCCCGGGGACGATGTACCCGTAGCCCTCCAGAGGGTGGGCGAGATCGGAACTCCGCCATGCGAGGGCGACCACGGCGACACCCGCGGCAGGGGGAGCGGCGGCCATTCGCGCAAGCTCCGGATGAGACGCCGCGAGGACCCGGCTGGCACCGGCAGCCGGGATTGCGAGGACGACTCGCTCGGCCCAGTCGGCCTTCCCGTTCGCGAATTCGACCCGCCAGCCGTTGGCGGCGGGCGCGATGCCGGCAACCTCGCTGCGGAGTCGAAGGCTCGAGCCGAGTCGTGTGGCGAGGGCTTCGGCGAGAACGCTCATCCCCCCGGTGAAGCTCCGGAGCGACGGCATCGTGACGCCCGCCCGGCGCCGCGCGATCATCGCTCGCACCAGGCTGCCATGGCTCCGCTCCATGGCGGCCACGGCCGGATAGGCCGCTTGCATGGAGAGCGCCGCGGCGTCGCCGGCGCAGGTCCCCGCGACGACCGCGTCCGCGAGTGTCTCGGCTGATTCGCGGCCGAAACGGCGCCGGGCGAAGTCGTACACGCTCTCCTCGTCGGGCGGGGCCTCGGAGCGGACCCAGGGCTCCAGGGCCATGCGAACCCGGCCGCCGAGGCTCAACGCACCGGTGGTCAGCCAACCCGCTGGTGAGTGAGGCAGGCGATGGAGCCGTCCTCCCCGCACCAGAAACCGTTGCCGGGCGGCGGGGCGAACCTCCACCACATCGTGCTCCAGTCCCAACTCCGCCACCATGGCTTCGGTGTCCGGCGCGCCACTCAGGAATCCATGGGGCCCGGTCTCCACGAGGAAGCCGTCGTCGTGGAGCGTCGCCGCGTTTCCGCCGGGCCGCTCGCCCGCTTCGAGGACGACGAGGTCCAGCGGCCGCCGGTCCCGCTCCGCGGCTCGGCGCAGCGCGTGGGCCGCGGCGAGCCCGGCGATTCCCGCCCCGATCACGGCCACTCGCATCCGGTTCAGACCGTACGGCTGAAGACGGGGGTGGGTCCGCCGGCGCGGGCCGCCAGATACCGGTCGAAGACCATGCAGATGTTGCGGACGAATGGGCGTCCGCGAGGAGGCAGGACCAGCGCTTCGTCGGTCAACTCGAGCAGACCGTGCTCCACCGGCCCGTCGGCATTCCGAAGCGCGTCGAGCTCGATCGTGAAGCAGTCGTCGAAGTCCACGCCGAATCGGTCCGCGAACGCCCGGCGGTCGACCCGGAAGGAGCACATGAGCTGGCTGATGACGGCCTGCCGGCGCAGGTCATCCTCGCTCAGGGCGTAGCCGCGCTCGGTGGGGAACCGCCCCGCCTCCAGCGCGTCGCCGTAGACGCTCAGCTTCCGCGCATTCTGCGCGAAGGCGCCCGCGACCTCGCCGATCGCCGA
>JAYUAL010000279.1:0-1708 GCA_043741355.1 Gemmatimonadales bacterium
CAGGGCGCGCTGCTCCGCCATGCGGATGCCGTAGAGCATGTGGATCTCGTACCCGGCGTCGGTCACCCCCAGCGTCGCTGCCTTGGAGGCGATCCGATCGACCAGGCCCAGGTCGTGGGTACCGAAGATCGGAAGCGCCTGGCCCTGGGCCGCCGCGCGGAGCAGCTCGACCGACAAATCGTAGTAGGCGAGATCGGTATCGCGCTTGGCGGGGAAGGCCACGTGAGCCGGCTCCGCGTAGGCTCCCTTCACAAGACGGACAGTGGGACGGACCGGCAGCAGGGCGGTGAGATCTTGCGGCGTTCGGCGCAGGTAGGCCTGCATGGCCAGGCCGACCCGCTCGTGCCGGGCACGCAGTCCGCGATAGAGCTCCAGGGTCCGGTCGACGTAGCTCGAGTCTTCCATGTCGAGCCAGAAATAGACCCCGGTGGCCTCGGCCTTCTGCGCCAGGGTCTCGAGATGGTCCGCGCACCGGCTCCGGGAAAAATCGAGACCGAGCTGAGTTGGTTTGACGCTGACGTGAGAATTGAGCTTCCGGGCGGCGACCTGATCGAAAACATCGAGATAGTGATCACGCACTGCGTCGGCTTCGCCCGGGGCGGTGAGATTCTCCCCCAGCTTGGTGAGGACGGTGCCGAGGCGGTCCCGCGCCAGCACGGCCGAAGCGTCGAGCGCGTCCCCGAGCTCCTCGCCTGGCATGAATTTCTTGACGGCCTTCTTCGCGAACGGCCGCGTCATGACCTGGTCGGAGAGCCAGCGGCTCTTGGACAGGCGCAGCAGGGCGGAGCGGGCGAGGGATGCCATGGAGAGAATATGCCTATCTTTCACCGGTGCGCCACCTCACGAACCTCCCCTTCGACCACAGCTATGCCCGGCTCCCTCCGGCCTTCTATGAGGTGGTGGACCCGACCCCGCTCCCCGACCCGTACCTGGTGGCCTTCAACCCCGATGCTGCCGCCCTCCTGGATCTCGATCCTGAGGTCGTCAAGGATCCGGACCTGCCGCTGTACCTGAGCGGGTCCAGGCGGATCCCGGGGGCCGAACCGATCGCCGAAGCCTACGCCGGGCACCAGTTCGGGGTGTGGGTGCCGCAGCTGGGCGATGGACGCGCCTTCCTGCTCGGCCAGGTCCGGAACGGAGGCGCGACCTGGGATCTCCACCTCAAGGGGGGCGGGCGCAACCGCTACTCGCGTTTCGGCGACGGGCGGGCGGTGCTCCGCTCGGTGATCCGCGAATACCTCGCGTCCGAGGCGATGCACGGCTTGGGCATTCCCACTTCCCGAGCCCTCAGCATCGTGGGCAGCGATTTTCCGGTTCAGCGCGAGACGGTCGAAACCGCCGCGACGCTGATCCGCCTGGCTCCCACCCACGTCCGCTTTGGCACCTTCGAGCTGTTCGCGTCCCTGGGAGAGGTGGCCCGAGTGCGGGAGCTCGCCGACTACGTGATCGAACACCACTTCCCCGAGCTCGCCGGCGAGCCGGACCGAGTCCGGCGCCTGTTCGGCGTGGTGACCCGGAGCACCGGAATCCTGATGGCGCAATGGATGGCCGCGGGCTTTGCGCATGGGGTGATGAACACCGACAACATGTCCATTCTCGGACTCACGCTCGACTACGGCCCCTACGGGTTTCTCGACGACTACGATCCGGACTTTATCTGCAACCACACCGACGCGGAAGGCCGCTACGGTTTTGGGCGCCAACCCGG
>JAYUAL010000280.1:0-9854 GCA_043741355.1 Gemmatimonadales bacterium
CGAGGGCCCGATCTCCTACTGGAACGCCTACGTGGCGGTGACCCAGATGCACGGGCGGGGCAACTTTTCCGATCCGCGGCTCGGCATCGACGTGAAGAATTCCCCCGACCAGGTCACCTCAAAGCTGCCGGCCCTGCGCGCGTACCAGCACAGCCTGGCTCTCCCGCCGCCGCCTGCCGGGAGCTTCGACGCCGCGGGCGCGGAGCGGGGCCGGGCGGTGTTCGACCAGGCCTGTGCCAGCTGCCACGTGGGAGGACGGGGCACCGATAATGATGGCGGAGCGCTGCATCAGCCGGCGGAGACGGGAATGGACGGCTCCTACGCGGCCCGAACCGCCAGCAAGCAGTACCGCACCACGCCGCTTCGCGGTCTCTGGCAGCATCCGCCGTATTTCCACGACGGCAGCGCCAGGCCGCTGGGCGATGTGGTGGCACACTACAGCCGGGTGCGTTCGCTCAAGCTGACAAAGGAGCAGCAGAAGGATTTGGTGGAGTATTTGAAGACGCTGTGATGATCCGGGGACCTTCCGTGGTGATCGCCACCGTGTGCTCGAAGTGCGCCGCGAGCGAACCGTCAGCGGTCACCACCGTCCATTTGTCGTCCAGCAGCCGGGTGGCGTAGTCGCCCATTGTGATCATCGGCTCGATGGCGAGGGTCATGCCCACCTGAAGCCGGGGTCCCCGGTGCGGCTGGCCGTGATTGGGCACCTGCGGGTCTTCGTGCATCCGTTGCCCCACCCCATGTCCCACCAGCTCCCGCACCACACCGAACCCCGCCGCCTCCGCCACCGTCTGCACCGCATGGCCGATGTCGCCCACGTGGTTGCCGACCCGGGCCT
This sequence comes from Gemmatimonadales bacterium, assembly GCA_043741355.1. Classification (GTDB taxonomy): domain Bacteria; phylum Gemmatimonadota; class Gemmatimonadetes; order Gemmatimonadales; family GWC2-71-9; genus JABFSM01. The sequence goes on from JAYUAL010000280.1 coordinate 839, forward strand.
GCGCGATGCCGGCGGCGAGCGCCTGCTGGGTGGCCTCGAGCAGCCGCGCCGCGTCGGGGGCGATTTCGCCCACCGGTATGGTGGTCGCGGCATCAGCGTGAAACCCTCCCACGCAAACCCCCACATCCACGCTCACGATGCTGCCCTCGCGAAGCACTCGTTTGGTGGAGGGGATGCCGTGGACGATCTCTTCGTTGATCGACACGCAGAGGGTCTTGGGAAACCCGTAGAGCCCCTTGAACGACGGCGTGGCGCCCGGATGGCCGCAGATAAACGCCTCCGCCCTGGCGTCGAGCTCTTCGGTGGACACCCCCGGCCGCACCGCGCGACGCACCAGCTCCAGGGTGTCGCCCACGATGCGGCCCGCCCTGGCCATGGTGTCGATCTCTTTGGGCGACTTCAGCGTGATCATGGTCCTCTCTACACTCCCAGCTCCTCACGCACCCGGGCCGCTACCTGCTCAACGCTTCCCACCGCCGGAATTTCCACCACGCCGCCCCGCTTCCGGTACCAGGCGAGCACCGGGGCTGTCTGTTCGCGGTAGGCAGTGAGTCGCCGCGCCACCGCCCTGGGATCGTCGTCGGCCCGCCCCTCGATTCCACGGCGCTTCTCGAGGCGGCCGAGGATCTCGGCATCGGTGACGTCGAAGAAGAGGACCGGGTCCATTTTCCGCCCCAGTTCGTCGAGGATCGCCGCGACCCCCTCGGCCTGAGGAATGGTCCGCACCACGCCATCGAACACTACGCCCCGCGCCGCGGTGGGCCGGTTGAGCTCTTCCCGCACGATCCGCATGATGAGCTCGTCGTTCACCAGCGCGCCGCTCTCCATCACCGTCTGGGCCTCTCTCCCGAGCGGGGTGGCGTTCGCCACCGCCTCGCGGAGCAGATCGCCGGTGGCGATCTTGGGCAGCCCGAGCCGGGTGGCGAGGAGCGCCCCCTGGGTGCCCTTGCCGGCGCCGGGAGGACCCAGCAGTAAGATGTCCATTCGGGCTCCCCGCTTCCTGCTCACCGCGTCACATGAACCGCTGCTGGCGCCCCCGAAACTTCACCCGCCCGCTCTTCATGAAGCTGTCGTACTTCCGGAGCGTGCGGTGCTGCTCGACCTGCGCGATGGTGTCGAGGAGCACGCCGACCACGATCAGGATCGAAGTGCCGCCGAACACCGCCTGGAAGCCGACCTTCTGGGCGACCACGATCGGGATGATCGCGATGGCGGCGAGGAAGAGCGCGCCCGGCAGCGTGACTCGGGAGAGGACCGAATCGATGTAGTCGGCCGTGGCGGCGCCGGGCTTCACGCCCGGAATGAACCCGCCCTGCTTCTTCAGGTTTTCCGACAGGTCCACCGAGTTGAAAATGATGGAAGTGTAGAAATAGCTGAACAGCACCACCATGACACCGAAGGTGAGGCTGTACCAGAAGGTGCCCGGCGCGAAGGTCGCGGCGATGTCGGTCAGGAGGGGGTTCTTGGTGAAATTGGCCAGGGTGCCCGGGACGATGATGATGGTCTGGGCAAAGACGATCGGCATCACGCCCGCGGTGATCAGCCGGATCGGGATGAAGGTCTTCTGGCCTTCCCGAATCCGCCCCCGGCCCATGACCTTCCGGGGTATTTGAATGGGGATGCGCCGCGCGGCGATGGTCATCCCCACCACCGCGGCGATGGCTGCGATGGCCAGGACCACCAGCAGCATCGCGCCGCCGGCGCTGATGACGTGATCCTTGACCGAGCGGATCATTTGAATGGACGCCGGCCAGAGCCGCTCCATGATCGACACGGCGATGAGCATACTCATGCCGTTGCCGATGCCCCGCTCGGTGATCTGCTCGCCCAGCCACATCACGAACACGGCACCGGCGGTGAGCGTGAACACCATGGTGAGCCGCGAGGCGAAGCCGGGGTTGATCATCGCACCGGGAATCGACTCGGTGAAGAGCGTGAAGGTGTAGGCCTGGGACAGGGCGATGAAGATCGTCATGTACCGGGTCCACTGGGTGAGCTTCTTCCGGCCTTCCTCGTCTTTTTGCATTTTGCCGACCGTCGGCACGATCCCGCCGGCCAGCTGGAAGATGATCGACGCCGAGATGTACGGCATGATGCCGAGGGCGAAGATCGTGGCCCGGTTGAGCCCGCCGCCCAGGGTGTCGTAGAGCTGGAAGAAGCCCTGGGCCCCGGAGTTCTGGATGAAGGCCACCAGCGCGTCGACGTTGACGCCCGGGGCGGCGATATGGGCGCCGACCCGGTAGATGACCACGGCCAGCAGCGTGAAGAGGAGCTTCCGCTTCAGCTCCTGGTCGATACCGAGGCTGGGGGCTGTGGGTGCGGTCGCGGTCACTTACGCCTCGACCTTCCCGCCCGCCGCCTCGATCTTGGCCCGGGCGGACGCGGAGATGGATACTCCGCGCACCGAGTAGGCCCGGTCCGCCTCGCCGGTGGCGAGCAGCTTGATCGGCTGGTTGAGCTTGGTCACCAGCCCGGCCGCGTGCAGCGTCTCGGGGTTGAGCTCGGTCACGCCCAGCCTGGCCAGATCGCGGAGATTCACGGTCTGGGCGGTTTCCTTGAACGGATTGGTGAACCCGCGCTTCGGGAGCCGCCGGTACATCGGCATCTGGCCGCCTTCGAAGCCCGGATTGGTCGCGCCGCCGGCCCGGGCCTTAGAGCCCTTGTTGCCCTTGGTCGAGGTCTTGCCGTGCCCCGACCCCGGCCCGCGACCGATCCGCTTCCGGTTGCGGTGCGAGCCCGGGGCTGGGTGAAGGTTCGACAACGTGATTTTCTTCTCAGCCATCGTTCCTAGTCCTCTCAGGTGACCAGTGACCCGTTACCGGTGTTTCCCGGGGTCGACTGGTCACTGGTTACCGGTCACTTTGCCGGCGTCACCTCAACGAGATGCCGAACCTTTACCAGCATTCCCCGCACCGAGGCATTGTTCGGCAGCTCGACCGTCATCTGGTGGTGCTGCAACCCCAGCGCCCGCAGGGTCCGCCGCATCGTATCCGCGTGGCCGATGCCGGAGCGGATCTGCTTGACCTTGATTCGCTTGGCCTTTGCGTCGGGCGGGATCGTGGCCGAGTACATCTTGGGGCCCTGACGGCCCACCACCGGATTTCTGCCCATCGTTAGACCTCCTGCCGCGCGCGGTAGGGAATCAGATCAACATCGATCTGGCGTTCCCGGGCCGCCTGCCGCACCGACACCAGCGCCTTGAGACCGTCCATCGTCGCCCGGACCATGTTGTGCGGGTTGTTGGATCCAAGGCTCTTGGTCAGGATGTCGGTGATACCGCAGCACTCGAGCACCGCGCGCACCGGGCCGCCGGCGATCACGCCGGTACCGGTTGCCGCCGGTTTGAGCAGCACCGCGCCCGCGCCGTGCTTGCCCAGGATCTCGTGCGGAATGGTCGATCCGGTGCGAGGGATCTCCACCATGTTCCGCTTGGCCGCCTCCACCGCCTTGCGAACCGCCTCGGACACCTCGTTGGCCTTGCCGGTGGCCAGGCCGACCCGGCCCTTGCCGTCTCCTACTGCCACCAGGGCGTTGAACGAGAACCGCCGGCCGCCCTTCACCACTTTGGCCACGCGGTTGATGTCCACGACCTTCTCGACAAATTCGCTCTGCGCCTCGTCCCGACCGCGATCCCGGCGAGGCCCGCCCTGGCCCCGTCCGCCGCCGCGCCCGCCCCGGTCGCCGCCACCCCCACCGCCGCTCCGGCCGCCACGGCCACCGCGCTGCCGGCCCCCTTCCGCCGCCGCAGGGGCGGGGGCGGGGGTGGGGGTTTCGGCCGCGCCCTCGGGGGCGGGCGCGTCGGTTACCGTCTCTCGCTCAGCCATGCTAGAACTCCAATCCGGCTTCGCGGGCGCCGTCGGCGACGGCTTGCACGCGACCATGGTACCGGTAACCACCCCGGTCGAAGACCACCTTCGTGAACCCGCCCGCCTTGGCCTTCTCCGCCAGGAGCTTCCCGACGGCCTTGGCCTTGGCAACCTTGCCCTTGCCGTCGAGCGTGAGCCCCTCGCTGGCGTCGCTCACGCCCATGATGGTGGCCCCGCGACCATCGTCGACCAGCTGCGCGTAGACGTGCTTGATCGAGCGGAACACGACCAGCCGGGGCCGCTCCACCGTTCCCGACACTCGCTTCCGTACCCGGAGGTGGCGGCGGTAACGCCGCTCTTCGCGGGTCTTGGGCGCATGAATGGCTCGCATTTACTTGGCTCCTGTCTTGCCGGCCTTGCGGCGGACCCGCTCGCCCTGATACCGGATGCCCTTGCCCTTGTAGGGCTCGGGCGGCCGGATTTGACGGATCTCGGCGGCCACCTGGCCCACCAGCTCCTTGTTGGGCCCGCTGATCGTCACCATGGTGTTGTTGGCGACCGCGAAGGTGATGCCTTCGGGCGCCTGGTAGGTCACCGGGTGGGAGTACCCCACCACCACGTTGAGGCCGGTCTTGTTGAGCTCGGCCTTGTAGCCGACGCCCTGGATTTCCAGCACCTTCTGGTATCCCTTGTCGACCCCCTCGACCATGTTCGCGATGAGGGTCCGGGTCAGGCCATGCAGCGCCTTGTGCCGGGTCTCCTCGCTGGGCCGGGACACCGTCAGGAGGCCCTCCTCCATGGCGAGCCGCATCTCCGGATGCACCGTGCGGGAGAGCTCGCCCTTGGGACCCTTGACCTTGATGGTCTGCCCGTCGATCGACAGGGAGACTCCCTTCGGGATTGGCACGGGGCGTTTGCCGATTCTCGACATATCGCCTCCTACCAGACCAGGGCGAGGAGCTCGCCGCCAAGATTCGCCGCGCGAGCGTCCCGGTCCGACATCAGCCCCTTCGGGGTGGACAGGATCGCCATGCCGAGGCCGTTGCGAACCCGGGGGATCTCGCGCGATTTGACGTAGTGCCGGAGCCCGGGGCTCGACACTCGCCGGAGCTCGCGAATCACCGGGCGCTCGGCGTGGTACTTGAGGTAGAGCCGCAGGACGCCGCGCCCCCCATCCTCGAGGACCTTGAAGTCCGCGATGAAGTGGTTGTCGGTCAGTATCCGCGCCAGCTCCGCCTTCAGCTTGGAACGGGGGATGTCGACCCGCCGGTGCCCCGCCGTACAGGCGTTCCGGATGCGGGTCAGCATATCCGCCACTGGATCAGTCATGCTCATGCTGTGGTCCCTCTCACCAGCTGGCCTTGCGCACGCCGGGGATATGCCCCTTCAGCGCGAGCTCGCGGAAACAGATCCGGCACAGTCCGAACTTCCTGAGCACCGCGCGGACCCGGCCGCAGCGCTGACACCGGCGGACCCGCCGCGTGGAAAATTTTGGGGTGCGCTTGGCGCGCTCGATCCAACACGTCTTTGCCATAGGTTACGCCACCTTCTCCGTGGGCGTGTCGCCACGCTGCGGGGGCGTCTCGCCCCGAAACGGCCAGCCAAATTCCCGGAGCAACGCCATTGCGAGGTCGTCCCGGCTCGTGGTGGTCACGATCGTGATGTCCATCCCGTGGATCTTCTCGACCTTGTCGTAGTCGATCTCGGGGAAGATGAGCTGCTCCTTGATCCCGAACGTGTAGTTGCCCGAGCCATCAAAGCTCTTGGTGGGAAGCCCGCGGAAGTCACGGGTGCGGGGCAGCGCCAGCGAGATGAAGCGATCCAGGAATTCGTACATCCGAGGCCCGCGGAGCGTCACCCGCACGCCCACCGGCAGGCCGGCGCGTAGGTTGAAGTTCGCGATGGCCTTCTTGGCCCGGGTAATCACCGCCTTCTGCCCGGTGATCGTCGCCATCTCCTCGGCCACCGCGTCGAGCATTTTCGGAGTCTTGGCCCCTTCGCCCATCCCCACGTTCAGCACGATCTTCGCCAGCTGGGGGATCTGGTGCGGGTTCTTGAGCCCGAACTGCTTGGCCAGCTTGGGCCGGACCGTGTCGATGTAAAAGGTCTGCAGCCGCGGCGTTCCCTCGCGCACCTTCGGCGCGGGATCAGTGACGCCGGCCCCGACGCCCTTCCCCTTGTCCTTTTCCTTCTTCGGCGGCGCGCCCTTGGGCGGCCCCTTGGGCGCCGTGGGCTTGGTCTCTTTGGTCTGCTCGGCCATGGTTACCGGTTCCTCGGGATCGGCTGTCCGGACCGGGAGGCGATGCGCTCCACGGTCCCGTCCTTATCGATGCGGCGGCGAATCCGGGTCGGCGCACCGCTCTTGGGATCCACCAGCATCACCTTGCTGTGATAAATCGGCGCCGGAAACGCGAGGATTCCGGCCTCGGTGGTCTGGGTGGCCTTCTTGTGCCGCTTCACGATGTTGACTCCCTCGAGCGTCACCCGACCCGTCTTGGGATACACCCGCAGCACCCGGGCCCGCTTGCCTTTGTCGTCGCCGGAGATCACCTGGACGGTGTCTCCCTTGGTGACATGCAGGCGCATCCGAACGATCGGCTGGTTGCGCTCCCGCCTCCGCTTCTTGTAGACCAGCGGCTTCATATCAGATGACCTCCGGTGCCAGCGACACGATTTTCATGTACTTCTTCTCGCGGAGCTCGCGCGCCACGGGACCGAAGATGCGGGTCGCGCGGGGCTCGCCCTGATCGTTGATCAGTACGGCGGCATTCTCGTCGAAGCGGATGTAGGTCCCGTCCTTGCGGCGGGTTTCCTTGGCGGTCCGCACGATCACCGCCCTAGCCACGTCGCCCTTCTTGACCTGGCCGGTCGGGATCGCGTCCTTGACCGCCACCACCACGACATCTCCCAGGCCGGCGTAACGCCGTCGGGAGCCGCCCAGCACGCGGATCACCAGAGCCCGCCGGGCCCCGGAATTGTCCGCGATCTTGAGTATCGTTTCCTGCTGTACCATGGCGCTGCTCCCTTACTTGGCCCGCTCGACGACTTCGACCACCCGCCAGCAAACGGTCTTGGCGATGGGCCGGGTCTCCATGATCCGGACCGTATCGCCCAGCCGCGCGTCCTTCTCGTTGCGCGCCTTGACCGACTTGCTGCGGGTGATCTGCTTCCCGTACACCGGGTGGGCGAAACGCCGCTCCAGCGTGACCGAGACGGTCTTGGTCATCTTGTCGCTGGTCACGACTCCGGTGCGGGTCTTCCGCCGGCGGCGTTCGCTGATTGCTGGCTCGGTCATTGTCCCATTCTCCGGCTGTTAGCCGTTAGCCTTCTTTTCGCGCAGCACGGTCAGGATCCGCGCGATGTCCCGGCGCAGGGTCCGGAACCGCATCGGACTGTCGATGGCCTCGGTGGCGGAACGGAAGCGGAGCCGGAACTCCTCTTCGCGCACCTCCGCCAGCTTCCGCTCCAGCTCCTCGACCGAGAGCTCCCGGCGCGCGGTCGCCGCATCCTTCCGCTTGATCTCGCCCATCGCCTCAGATCTCCTCGCGGCGCACGACCCGCGTCTTGAGCGGCAGCTTGGCCGACGCCAGCGCAAAGGCCTTCTTCGCGAGCTCGTCGGTGACGCCGTCCACCTCGAAGAGGATCCGGGCCGGCTTGACCACCGCCACCCAGCCCTCGGGGTTGCCCTTGCCCTTGCCCATGCGGGTCTCGGCCGGCTTCTTGGTAATCGGCTTATCCGGGAAGATCCGGATCCACACCTTCCCGCCCCGCTTCATCTCTCGCGTCATGGCGACCCGGGCCGCCTCGATCTGCCGGTTGGTAATCCAGCCCGGCTCCATGCACATCAGCCCGTACTCGCCAAACGCGATGGTGTTGCCCCGCGTCGCGATGCCCCGGGTCTTGCCCTTGAAGGTCTTGCGGAACTTGATCCGCTTTGGCGCGAGCATGTCAGGTTCCCGTACTGTAGGTGCGCCCGCTCAGATCTTCCACCACTTCGCCCTTGAAGATCCACACCTTGATGCCGATGGTGCCGTAGGTGGTCTTGGCGGTGCTGGTGGCGTAGTCGATGTCGGCCCGCAGCGTGTGCAGCGGCACCCGGCCCTCATGGTACCCCTCGGTCCGGGCGATCTCGGCGCCGCCGAGCCGCCCCGAGGCGCGCACCTTGATCCCCTGGGCGCCCATCCGCATCGCGCTCTGAATCGCGCGTTTCATGGCACGACGGAAGGAGATCCGCTGCTGCAGCTGGTGGGCGATGTTGTCGGCCACGAGCTGGGCCGAGGTTTCCGGCCGCTTGATCTCCTCGACGTTGATGGCGGCTTCCTTGCCGGTGAGCTGGGCCAGCTCGTCGCGAAGCTTGTCCACTTCGGTGCCCTTCTTGCCGATCACCACGCCGGGCCGCCCGGTGTGAATGGTGACCGTGACCTTGCCGGGACGCCGCTCGATGTGAATCTCGGCGATTGCGGCATGGCCCAGCCTGGTATGGAGATACTTCCGGACCAGCTCGTCTTCCTTGAGCAGTGCCGGCATGTCCTTGTTGGCGAACCACCGCGACACCCACGGCTTGACGATGCCGAGGCGGAAGCCGATGGGGTGGGTTTTCTGGCCCATTACTTCTCCTTCCTGCTGGCGACGTGGATTTCCACGTGGCTCGTGCGCTTCATGATCGGGGTTCCCCGACCCTGGGCGGCGGCGTGCATCCGCTTGAGCGGCTGCCCGCCGTTGACGATGGCCTTGCTGACGATCAGCTCGTCGACGTCGAATCGCTCGTTGGCGGCCAGCGCCTTCTGCTCGGCGTTCGCGACGGCGCTCTTGAGCGTCTTCGCGATCTGCTTGGCCGCGTGCTTCTTGTTGAACTTCAGGATCGCGTACGCCTCGTTCACGTCCTGGTGGCGGATGAGGTCGATCACCAGCCGCATCTTGCGCGGCGACTGGCGGACGCTCCGCTGAATCGCATGTCCCTGGCTCATGGTCACTCCGGCTTCGCCTTCTTGTCGGCGACGAGCTTGCCGCTATGGCCCTTGAAGAGGCGGGTTGGCGAGAACTCGCCCAGCTTGTGGCCCACCATGTTCTCGGTAACGTACACCGGGACGAACTTGTTCCCGTTGTGCACCGCGAAGGTATGGCCCACGAACTCGGGGATGATCGTGCTCGCCCGGCTCCAGGTCTTGACCACCCGCTTCTCGTTCTTGGAGTTCAGGATCTGCACCCGG
>JAYUAL010000281.1:0-4252 GCA_043741355.1 Gemmatimonadales bacterium
TGCGGCGCCGTGCCGACATCGCGGAGCCGCTCGGGCAGCGTGCTGCGAATCTCTCCCAGGGGCAGCCCCGCCAGCCGCTCGTTGAGGATCCGGGACACCTGCTGCACCGCGTCCGGGGCCACCGACGCCGGGACCTCGACGAAGATCGTGCGCACCAGGCCGCTCTGCAGCGTCAGCACCGCGAGGAGCCGCTCGCTGGACACGCGCACCAGCTCCAGGCGCTCCAGCACCAAGCCATCGAGGGTCGGCGCGATGGCCACGCCCAGCTCCTGGGTCAGCACACCGAGCACCTGGGCGGCGCGGCGCAGAATCTCATCGATCGCGTTGCGGGAGCCGGGAAGAATCTCGCTTTCGATCTTGGCGCGAGCGCTGTCCGAGACGGTGGCGGGACGCATGAGCTGATTGACATACAGCCGGTAGCCGCGGTCGGTGGGGATCCGCCCCCCGGAGGTATGGGCGTGGAAGAGGTATCCCTTGGTCTCGAGGTCACCCATCGTGGCGCGCACTGAGGCCGGGGAGATTCCCAGTCTCGACCGCCGCGCGGCCGCCTGGCTTCCCGCCGGCTGGGCGGTTTCGACGTAGATTTGGATGACTGCCTCGAGGATCCGAAACTGGCGCTCGGTGAGGCCCTCGCCACTCTGCATAACAGGAAATCTAGCAATGACTTAGGCTTGCCACCAGCGCATCGAGGCGGAGCCACCCTTCCGGGGTGAGTACCAGCCTGCCCCGCAACGACTTCGCCCATCCCGCGCCGATCCAGCGTGTCACGGGCGCGGCGGGCAGATGAGCGAGCGGCAGACCGTCGCTGGTCCTGAGTCCGAGATAGATCTCTTCCAGGCGGATTTGCTCGTCAGTCAGTATCTCCGACTCCGCGCGAACCGGAAGGCCGGCATCCCCGCGTCGGCGATACTCCTCCCAATCGCGAACGTTCCAGGCGCGCTCAGCGCCAAACCCGCTGTGCGCCGATGGACCGAGGCCGATGAACGGCGCGCGGCGCCAGTAGGCCGAGTTGTGCCGGCCGCGGAATCCCGGGCGACCCGCGCTGGAAACCTCGTAGTGATCGAACCCGGCGGCGCCCACCCGGTCGTGGGCCATCAGATACTCCTCGGCCGCGCGGTCATCGGCCGCGGGGAGTGACTCGCCGCGCGCGGTCCACTTGCCGAGGGGGGTGCGGGGCTCGACGGTGAGGCCGTAGAGGGAGAGGTGCTCCGGCTCGAGCGCCAGGGCGCGGTCGAGATCGTGGGCCCAGTCGCGGCCCAGCACCGAAGGAATCGCGTAGATCAGATCGAGTGAGATGTTCTCGAACCCGGCGGCACGCAGCGTGGCCACCGCGGCGCCAATCTGACCGGCATCGTGGGTCCGGTGCATCCAGGTCAGCACGGCAGGCTCGAAGGATTGGGCCCCGAGCGAAATCCGGTTGACGCCGGCGGAGCGCCACGCGGCGGCGCGCCGGGCGCTTACATCGTCGGGATTGGCCTCGAGGGTGATTTCCGCGCCGGGGGAGACGGCGCGGTCCCGCACAGCCATAGCGAGCAGCCGAGCAATCGCGGCCGGATCGAGGCGCGACGGGGTGCCACCGCCAAAGTAAATGCTGTCGAGCACCGGCGCCTCGGCCCAGGAAGAATGCGATTGCCACGCGGCCCACTCGCGCTCGATTGAATCGACGAACGCCTGCGAGGGGGCGTCACGCCGGACCGCAATGGCAAAATCGCAGTAGCTGCAGCGCCGGGCGCAGAACGGTATATGCAAGTACAGGTGCACGGCAGAAAGGTAAGTCGGACAGTGAGGTCGGTGGGGACGGTGGGGACGGTGGGGACGCCTCACTGTCCACACTGTCCTCACTGTCCTGACCGTCCTCACCGAAACAGGGACGGCGTCACCAGACGATACAGCCCCCCCGACTCCTGCCGTACCCGGCCGCCCAGTTCCAGCACCGAGAGCGCGTCGAGCGCGGCCCACACTGGCGCGCCCGATGCCTCGACCAGGTCTTCAACCCTCCGCGGGCCAGCCCAGAGCGCATTGACGATCCGGCCTTCCACCGGGGCGAGCGCGCCGGCCTCAGCGGCGACGTTGGGCCCAACCGTGCGCCCCGCCTCGGGAAAGTGGACCAGCAAGTCGTCCAGATCCAGGAGCGGTGCCGCGCCGTCCCGGATCAGCCGGTTGGTGCCCGCCGACACCGGACTCGTGATGGGACCGGGGACCGCCATCACTTCCCTGCCCTGCTCCAGCGCGCAGGCGACGGTCTGCAGCGCTCCGGAGCTTAGTGCCGCCTCCACCACAACCGTCACCCGGGCCAATCCGCCGATGAGCCGATTCCGGCGTGGAAAGCTCCCGGCGTTGGGTCGCTCGCCGGGAGGGAACTCGGTCAGCAGCAGCCCCTTCTCCGCGACCCGCCGGTAGAGGTCGCGATTGGCGGCCGGATAGATCACACCGAGCCCGTTGCCCAGCACCCCTATGGTGAGCCCCGAGGCCTCCAGCGCTCCGGCGTGCGCCACCGCATCCAGGCCGCGCGCCATGCCGCTGACCACCGTCAGACCCGCCAGCGCCGCCGCCCTCGCCACCCCTCGGCAGACCTCGGCGCCATACGCTGAATGATTCCGGCTTCCCACCACCGCCACCGCAGGACGCTCCAGCGCGTGCAGGTTTCCCAGGGCGAAGAGGCAGGTCGGTGGATCCGGGATTTCACGGAGCACGGTCGGGAATCCAGGGTCCGCCGGCAGGAGCAGGTGTCCGCCGATTTCCTCCAGGGCCGCAATGGCGCGACGCCCGCCGGCCCGGCTCGCCAGAGTGACGGCGGTGGCCGCTGCACCGGAAATGCCCGACACGGTGCGCAATAGCGCCAACGGCGCCGCGAGGGCGCCGTTGGCAGTTTCGAATCGGTCGAGGAGGGCACTGAGCCGGGCCGCTCCTATCCCGGGCACCAGGGCGAGGGTGACGTACGCCTCGCGTTCCGAATCATTCGTCCGCGTCATTCCCCTGTCCCGCGAATTCGTCGACCGCTACATGGTCCTGGGCACGCGCGGCTGTCACCATTTGCCACAGCGTGGATTGGAGGCCGTCGAGCCCAATCCGCGCCACGCTCGACACCGCCACCGTGGCGGCGGCCTGTGGAGCCGCAATGACCGGGAGAGGATCGTCCGCCGCGATCAGGTCCCGCTTGGAGAGCACGACGATGTGGGGCTTTTCGTGGAGCAATGGGCTGTACCAACCGACTTCCTTGCGGAGCCGGTGGTAGGCGGCCTGGGGATCGTCGCTATCCAGCGGGATGAGATACGCGAGCACGCGAGTGCGTTCCACGTGCTGCAGGAACTTGAGGCCGAGCCCCTTGCCCTCGTGGGCTCCCTCGATGATGCCGGGAATATCCGCCACGACGAAGGTGCGCGAGTCGCTCATGCCGACGACGCCGAGGTTCGGCTCCAGGGTGGTGAACGGATAGGCCGCAACCTTGGGCCGGGCGGCGGAGATGACCGCAAGCAGGCTGCTCTTGCCCGCGTTCGGCTCGCCCACCAACCCCACGTCGGCAATCAGCTTGAGCACCAGCGCGATCTGGCGGTCCTCGCCCTCTTCCCCGGGCTCCCATTCGCGCGGTGCCTGATGGGTGGGTGTGGCGAACCGGGCGTTGCCCCGGCCGCCGCGGCCGCCCTTGGCCACGAGAAGTTCCTGTCCGGCGCGGAGCACCTCGCCTACCAGCTCGCCGGTGACGGCATCTCGCACTTCGGTTCCGGGGGGAACCGGCAGGTAGAGATCATCGCCCGAGGGCCCGGTCATGGTCTTTCCCTTGCCGTGCTGGCCCCGCTCCGCCTTCCACTCCGGGCGATACCGGTAGTCCAGCAGAGTGGAGAGGTTCGCGTCGCCCCGGAGGTAAATCGAGCCGCCGTGACCGCCGTCTCCGCCATCGGGGCCGCCCTTGGGCACATACTTGTACCGCGCGAATGAGCTTGCGCCCGAGCCGCCGACACCGGCGACCAGTTTTACAACGGCCCGATCGATGAAACTCATTCGCGTACCCGGTTCCAGAGAGAATCCGCCAGCGTCGCTTCGGCAGTGCCCAGCAGCGGCCGCACCGCATCCAGCGTCTCGGCGATGGCGCGGGGAGACGCGCCGGCATTGCGCGCCCCCTTGAGATGCGAATGAAGCTGCCGTTCCGCTCCCTGCACCGCTGTCTGGGCGATGATGCAGAGCTCCCGCCGGACAAAATCGAGCCCGGCGCGACCCAGGGTGCGTCCGTACCCCTCCGTGATCATCCAGGCCT
>JAYUAL010000282.1:0-1697 GCA_043741355.1 Gemmatimonadales bacterium
ACCGGGCGGTGGACTAGCGGGTGAGCAGCACGTACACCAGCGCAAGAATTGCAATGACCGCCACGCCCCCCACCATGAACAGCAGCTTGCGGTCGCCGCTCGGGGGCGGCAGTGCCGACGGGTTCGGAATCGGCGGCGCCGGCGCCACGAGCTCGGCGGGGCTGATGACCCGATTCCGGGTTCCGGTAGGGAGCGAGCGCTCCAGGGTCTCCGTCGCCGCCACCAGCCGGAGCGCCTCGATCATCGCCTCGGCGGTCTGGAAGCGGCCGGCCCGGTCCTTCACCAGGGCCCGCGCCAGAATCTCATCCAGGGCCTCGGGCGCGTCGGCCCGGAAGTCCCGCACCTTGGGCGGCACCGCCTGGAGGTGCTGCATGATTACTTTGCCCACCGAGGCTCCGACGAACGGAGGCCGTCCCGAAATCATCTCGAAGATCATGCAGCCCACCGCGTAGATATCGCTCCGGTGGTCGATGTTCTCGAGCCCCTGTGCCTGCTCCGGACTCATGTACGGCGGTGTGCCCAGCGGAATGCCGATCGCGGTGATCGAGCGCTGGCCCTCGCTCACCGCCCGCGCGATCCCGAAGTCCGCCACGATGGCGTGGCCGGCCGAGAACAGGATGTTCTCCGGCTTGATGTCCCGGTGGACTACCCCGCGCGAATGGGCGTAGGCCAGCGCGGAGAGCACCTCGATGGCCACCTGGACCGCGCCGTCCACCGAAAGGGTCTTTTCCCACAGCAGCCGGTCCCTCAGGCTCTCGCCCTCGACGTGCGGCATGACGTAGTAGCACAATCCGTCTTCCGCGCCGGAGTCGAACAGGCCCAGAATATTGGGATGCTGGAGCCGGGCGGTGATCTGGATTTCCCGGAGGAAACGCTCGGCGGTGAGCGAGGTGGTGATCTCGGGCTGGAGCAGCTTGATGGCGACGGTGCGATCGTGCCTCAGGTCTTTGGCCAGGTAGACGGTGGCCATGGCTCCGCGCCCGAGCTCCCGCTCGATGGCATAGCGGCCCTCGAGCATCGCCTGGAATCGTCCGACCAGAGGATCGTTCACGCAAGCAGCCGGTCGTGAAGGTGTGGGTGTTCCGCCGAGGGCCGGGCGCCCCGTATGTAGGCGCCATCCGGCCCCAGCGTCCAGGCCGACGGTTCGGCGAATAGCGCGGTGAGCAGGCCGTCGAGCCGGGCGGTCAGCGCCGGCGACGATACCGGGGCAACGACCTCCACCCGGCGCCGGAGGTTCCGCGGCCGCCAGTCCGCCGACCCGATAAGATACTCGTCCGCCCCGCCGTTGCCGAAGTGGTAGATCCGCTCGTGCTCCAGAAACCGGCCCAGGACGCACTGGACCCGGATCCGATCCGACACCCCCGCGAGTCCGGGCCGGAGCACGCTGAGGCTCCGCACCATGAGCGACACGTCCACCCCCGCCTCCGAGGCGCGGTAGAGCGCCCCGGTGATCTCGGGGTCCTCCAGTCCGTTGATCTGAGCCCGGATCCGGCCTCCCTTCCCCGCCCTGGCGTGGGCAATCTCCCGGTCGATCCGCTCCAGGAAGCCCTTGAGCATGGTGCCCGGCGCCACCAGCAGCCGGCGGTAGCTCGATCCCGGCTCCCGGGACGACCCGGTGAGCTGGTTGAAGAGGTCGGACAGGTCAGCGGTGATCTCGGGGTCCGCGGTGAGCAGCCCCAGGTCGGTATAGAAGCGCG
>JAYUAL010000283.1:0-1695 GCA_043741355.1 Gemmatimonadales bacterium
ATGATGGGAGCCTTGGTCATGGTGCAGATCTCGAAGCCTCCGAATTTCTTCTCCTCGCACTCCTGCCCGGCGTAGGTCCTGGTGCCGATCTTCTCGCCGCTGTTGAGCCCGGCCAGACCGAAGGCCCTCGACATCATCGTCGCCATGTCCTGCATGTTCTGGTGCAACCGCTTCTTCGAGGCGCCGTCCAGGTCGTCGTAGGCCTTGGCCATGTGGGGTACCAGATTGGGCGCGACTACCCCCTTCTTCTTGGTGAGATCGGCGGTGTACACCGAGTCCGGCGTAGTGAGCGTCCAGGTGTCGGAGGAGGAGGTCTTCCCCATCATCTTGGTGGTGCTGGTCGCGTGGCGAGCGGTGCGCTCGCCATCGAACGCGAGGCTGGATGTACCGCTCATGTCTCCCGACATCGTATAAGAAATCTGGGCGTTCTTGATACCGGCCTTCTGGACTTTGAAAGGGTTTTGCTGGGCGGCGGCGGGCAGGACAGTGACGGTGGCGGCGAGGCCGGCCACTAGCAAGAAACAACGCATATGACTGTACCTTGGGAGGCGGGGACTGCGGCCAAATATATCCCGGCGCTTCCCGCCTGCCAGCCTCGTGCCGCCGGCGCGCTGCGGCCGTGGCGGTTCGGCGGGCGAGGTCACTATGGCGACGTATCTTAGCCGTGCATCCGGGGGGTTGGCCCGTGGAGCCGCGCCCCCGGTCCTTAACCAAGGCGAGCCGCCGTGATCCAGCCACACGTCCCGCTTGCCGGTAGCCGCCCGGTCCATCCACCCGGCGCCACGTCGGGGCGCGACATCGGGGACGACCGGCGCATCCAGGTCACCGTCGTGCTCAAACCGCGGAGGCTGCCGCGCGACCACCCCCTGGCCATCAAGGCGCACGCGCACTCGGCGGCGTGGCCCACCGAGCGCATCCCGTTGACCACGGCGGAGTTCGCCGCGCTGTACGCTCCACCGCAGGAGGTCGTGCGGGCCCTGCTCGGCGTCGCGAAGAAGGAGGGGCTCACCGTGGTGGATGTGTCGGAAGCGCGGCACGACATCGTCCTTGAGGGACCGATCGCCTCCTTCGAGCGGACCTACAAGCTCCGGCAGCGCGAGTACCAGCATGAGCTGGGCGTTTATCGCGCCCATGCCGAGCCGGTCCAGCTTCCCGGTCAGCTGGCCTCGCTGGTGCAAGGGGTCCTGGGCCTCGATACCATCCCCCACGCGCATCCCCACGCGGCTCGGGCGGCAAAAACGAAGGGTGTCCGCGCCCTGTCCCTGGCGGAGCTCGCCACGCACTATCGATTTCCGGCCGTCTCGTCACCGGGCGGAAGAGTCGCGGTGCTCGAGTTCGGCGGTGGAGTGCACCCGGAGGATGTCCGTTCCCACTCGCGCGCCGGTGCCGTCCGGGTGCTCCGCATCACCGACGGCGACGGCAACGACCCGGGGAATGCTCCGCTCGAGCGCGTTGCGCTTCGGGAAATCATGGATGCGTGGAACGCCGGCGCCTCCTTGATGGACCTCTCGGCCCGGTTTCCCGACCAACTCGTCGATTTCATGGACACAGTGGAATCCACCATGGATACCCAGATCGTGAGGGGCCTGGTGCCGGACGCCCCGCTCGATCTGGTGTTCGGACCGCCATCCGCCGACGGATGGCGCCGGGCTATCTACGCCCAGCTCGGTTTTCCCTACCCCGGGTCGGTCTCGG
>JAYUAL010000284.1:0-1693 GCA_043741355.1 Gemmatimonadales bacterium
TGGCCCTGGGGACGCCCCAGTTGTGATCGCGTACGAGCTGATTGGCCACCGTGCCTCGGGGACGATGCCGAGGAGCGGGCCGCCCGAACCAGCGGCCCGGTCAGCGGAGCCGCAGGGCCAGCCATTCGACGAGGTCGGCGAGCACTTGAGGCCGGATCGTGGTCGTGGTGAGGCGAGTGTAGGTCGCGGGATTGCCGCTGGAGTCGGCCAGGAAGAGGTGATTGGTGGCAGGATAGAGCCGCAGGGTGACGTCCCGGTTTCCCCCGGCTCGAAACGCCCGTTCCAGCGCGGGCGCCTGATCGGGGGTCACCTGGCGGTCGGTTTTACCCTGGAGGATCAGCACCGGTGTACGAACCCTCCGCGCGGTCACGGTGGGATCGTAGGTCAGGAAGAACCGCATCCACTCCTGCGCCGCCGCGGTGGAGTCCAGGATCCGAAGTCCGACGGTCAGGAGGGAATCCCGGGCCCGCGGCGACAGATGTGGTGTGCGGTCTACGCATAGCGATTCTGATACTCCAGGATCTTCCGGCCGGTGAAGGCGGGCCCCGCCATCAGCACGATGCCCCTGAGGCCAGAGTCGGTGGCCGCAATGAGGGGGGCGATCAGCCCGCCTTCGCTGTGGCCCACCAAGGCCAACCGCTTGCCGTCGATGCCGGGGCGGGCGCGGAGGAACGCCAGGCCGGCCCGAATGTCATCGGCAAAGTCCCGGCTCGTCGCGGTCGCATGGGATCCCTCCGAATCACCGAACCCCCGGTCGTCCATTCGCAAGACGGCGATCCCGCGTCTGGCCAGTGCGTCGGCAATTTCCCGGAACGGCCGGTAGCCCTTGACCGGGGGAATCGCCTCGTCCCGGTCTTCCGGCCCGGAGCCGGTGATCGTCACCACGGCCGGCACCGGTCCCACTACGCCCGCGGGCAGGGTCAGGGTGCCCGCGAGGCTGTGTCCCATCGACGTCGGAACCCGCACGGTGAGGGCGGTGTAGGGCGCGCCGACGGGTGCGGAATAATCCGGCTTGGTCGTGACGAACGCGTTGGTGAGCGCGCCATCCACCACGTCGAGCTGGAGCGCCTGGCCGGGCACCACGCCACCCCGGATCGAGCCATCGGGGCCAATGCTCAGCTTGGTGGCAGCGCCAGAGACGGTGAACCAAACCGAATCGCGGCCCATGCGCACCAGGCGTGCCGTGATGGTGACGCCGCCGCTCAGCGCGAACAGCGGGATGTCGAGACTGTCCCCCTTCACCACGAATCCCCGCCGGACCGCCTGCTCCACCAGTCCGAACGATGGATTGATATAGGGGATGGCGCCCTGCCGGCTGCCCAGCCGCTGCTGCAGGGAATTGGGGCTGGTAACGCTGACGAAGACGCTGTCGCCGGCAAAGACGAAGTGTGCCGTCTGGCGGGGGAGCGCGCTGGCGAGGTCGGTCGCGTAGCGGAACTCGTTCTCCAGGCTCAGAATCCGCTCGTCGGGACCCACCGTCGCGAGGTAGTGCCAGCGCTGGTTCGCGACGCGGAACAGCAACTCGCCCTCGACCCGTCCGGGTGAGCGGGTGATCCGCTCGACCGAGACGGTGTCCTTGCCCGCCCTGAGCACGAAGGTGCGGACCGGCGCCTGTGCCGAGAGGAGCGTGGTCGCACCGGCAGCCCCCACCAGGCACCCTGCTGCGGTGCGCCACACCAGCGCACCCTTCGTA
>JAYUAL010000285.1:0-1692 GCA_043741355.1 Gemmatimonadales bacterium
CATACCCGGTATTCGACCACCGGGAGCTCGGTCCTCGCCAATGCGCAGCCCTGCGCGGCCAATTACCGCTGTGGTCCGCTGGCGCTGGCGCACAACGGCAATCTCACCAACGCGACCGCCCTCAAACAGGAACTGGTGGCGCAGGGCGCGATATTTCAATCTTCGTCCGACTCCGAGGTGATCGTGCATCTGATCGCCCGGTCCGGTGCGACGGAGCCGGAGGCCCAGATCCGCGATGCGCTTTCCCGCATCGAGGGGGCCTTCAGCCTGGTGATTTCGGTGGGCCGGTCGATCTACGCCATTGTCGATCCCCGCGGCTTCCGCCCCCTGGTGCTCGGCCGCCTGGGCGACGGGGTCATCGTCGCGTCGGAGACCTGCGCCCTCGACCTGGTGGGCGCCACGCTGCTCCGCGAGCTGGTCCCCGGCGATTTTGTGCGAATCAGCAATGGGGTCGTGAAGAGCCTGCCGTCCCTCGCGCCCAAGCCGGTCAGCCGCTGCGTCTTCGAGCTGGTCTACTTCGCCCGCCCTGACAGTACCGTCTTCGGGGAGTCGGTGGACCGGGTCAGGCGCGAGCTGGGCCGGCAGCTCGCGGTCGAGCATCCCGCGCCCGGCGCCGATGTGGTGTTCAGCGTACCCGATTCCAGCAACGCGATGGCGCTCGGGTTTGCGGAGACCAGCGGCCTCAAGCTCGAGCACGGGCTGATCCGAAACCACTACGTCGGCCGGACCTTCATCAATCCGACCCAGGCCCTGCGGGTGGCCAAGGTCAAAATCAAGTTCAATCCGGTCAAGGATGTGATCGCCGGCCGATCGGTGGTGGTGGTGGACGACAGCCTGGTGCGGGGCACCACCAGCAAGGGGCTGGTGCAGATGATTCGCGCCGCAGGCGCCCGCGAGGTCCACCTCCGGCTGGCCTCTCCACCGATCACCGGTCCCTGCCACTACGGCATCGATACGCCGACCGAAGAAGAACTCATCGCCGCGACGCATTCCGCCGACGAGATCCGGGATTTCCTCGGCGTGGATACGCTCGGATATCTGTCGCTGGAGGGAATGCTGCGGGCGGCCGGGGTCCGCAACGAGTTCTGCCACGCCTGCTTCTCGGGCCGATATCCGATTCCGGTCGGTCACCAGGATTCCCGCGCCGCCAAGCTCGGCCAGTTGGCCGCCACCACTCCATGACGGGCCCCGCGCCGCAGCCACTGGTCTACTTCTTCGGCCAGGGCCACGCGGACGGCACTGCCGCAATGAAGGATGTGCTGGGCGGCAAGGGCGCCGGTCTCGCGGAGATGACCAATCTGGGGATTCCGGTTCCGCCGGGATTCACGCTGGCCGCCAACCTGTGCGGCACTTATCTCGAGACTGGGGGCTTCCCACCCCGGCTCCGACCGCAGCTCGAGGCCTCGTTGGGGCGCCTCGAGGCCGCCACCGGGCGGCAATTTGGCGGCGCGGACGAGCCGTTATTGGTCTCGGTCCGCTCCGGCGCCGCCGTTTCGATGCCCGGGATGATGGAGACCATCCTCAACCTCGGCCTGAACGACACCACGATCGAGGGGCTGCGCCGCCGGACCGGCAACCCCAACTTCGCGTTCGACTCCTACCGCCGCTTTGTGCAGATGTATGGCGGGGTGGTGTACCACGTGCCCAAGCTGCTGTTCGACGAGACGATCAATCGGCGGAAACAGTCGGCCG
>JAYUAL010000286.1:0-4228 GCA_043741355.1 Gemmatimonadales bacterium
ACCTGGAAGATGTCCACGGTCCCGTCCCGGTCGATGTCGGCGAAATCCACCGCCATGTCGGAGTTGGCGGTCTGCCGGATGGCCTGCCTGGCGATCAGCCGGAAATGGCCGATGCCGTCGTTGATCCAGAACTGGTCGGGGTCCTCGAAATCGTTGGCCACGTAGAGATCAGGGGCGCCGTCGCCGTTCACGTCATAGAAGCGGGCCACGAGGCCGAAATCCTCCGGCTCGGCAGCCAGCGGCTTGCCGTCCTCGTCCAGAAACCGGGGATTGCCCGCGATCGGCTCGCGCACGAACGAGCCGTTGCCGTCGTTCATGTAGAACCAGTCAGGCTCGGCGCGCTGAATGAGGCTCACCCCGCGAATGTCGTCGCGAATCTGGATCCGGTAGTCGGCCCGCCGCTCCGGAATGACTTCGTAGTGGTCGCCGATTTTCTTGACGATCTGGTCGAAGGCGCGCTCCTGCGGCGAGAGCGAGTCCAGCATGTTGCGGGCGCGGTAGTTGGCGACGTAGAGATCGAGATCACCGTCGCCATCGACGTCCGCGAGCGTCGCCGTGGTGCTGCCCCGGTTCTCGGGCACGAAACCGGAGCGCGCGGTCGCGTCGGTGAAATACCCCCGGCCATCGTTGGAGAACAGCGAATTGCGGCCCCCCATGGAGGTGACGATCAGGTCGAGGTCGTGATCGCCATCGACGTCGACGAAGACCGCCCCGGTGGAGGGGCGGTCACCCAGGGCCACGCCCCGCTCGGCGGCGGCCTCCCGGAACTTCATCACCCCCTCATTCAGGTAGAGCGCGTTGGGGCCCCCGATGCTGCAGAGGTAGATGTCGGGCCGGCCGTCGCCGTCCACGTCACCGATCGCGACTCCGGATCCATTCATCAAATGCCGGTTGGCGTAGGCCGAGTCTTCCGAAACGGAATTGGCGAACGTGATTCCCGATGCGCTCGGCGGGAGACGGGTGAAGCCGGAGACGAGGTTGCCGGGAGCGGCGAGCTCACGCCAGCGCGCGCCCGCCTCCTGGTGCCACGGCCCCGGGGGCGCCGCGGGCCGGGCACATCCCATGGCCGCAGCCGCCAGCACCGGAGCGAGCAACGCCGGGATGGCGCCGCCTGACCTTGAGCGGAAAATCCTGGGCATTCGCAAGTCCGGGTTAGCGATGTGCAGCGCCATTAGTATACGTGTCCACCCTACTGGGAGCGATGGTATGGGGATTCGAGCGCTACTGGGGGCCGGAATGCTGGCGGCCTTCGGGTGCGGCGGGGGGTCGAGCGCCCCGCCGCCGGTCGAGAGCATTGTGCGCAACGACCGCGGCGCGGACATTGGCCGCGCCCTGCTGAAGCAGAAGGGAGACCGGATCCAGGTGGAGGTGCGGGTGACCGGGCTCAAACCCGGCCGCCACGGGATGCACCTCCATGCCACGGGGATGTGCCAGGGTCCCGCGTTCACCACGGCGGGGAGTCACCTCAACCCCGCGGGCAAGAAGCATGGGCTCCTCGGCCCGCAGGGGCATCACCTGGGCGACTTGCCTAACCTGACCGTCGACAAGAATGGCAAGGCGGCGACGACCGTGGACGTCACCGGCGCTGAGGCCGCAACGGGGCTCAAGGCCTTCGTCGGGGCGCGCGGCATGTCGCTGGTGATCCACGCCGACCCCGACGACGAGAAAACCGATCCGACCGGCAGCTCCGGTGCGCGGGTGGCCTGCGCGGTATTCAAGCCCTGACGGGGCGCGACGCTATTCGGGCCGGGCCAGCATGTTCTTGATCGGCTTGATCAGGAGCGCCATGACCAGGCCGAAGACGAGCGCCGTAACCGTCACCGCCCCGAACAGCGACGGGAGCGAGAAGGCCTCGTAGAGCCCGACCACCGAGCCCGCGATCTTGTTGCCCACCGACGCGGCGAGGAACCAGACCCCCATCATCAGGCCCACCACCCGGGCGGGAGCCAGCTTGGTCATGGCCGAGAGGCCGACCGGGCTCAGGCAGAGCTCGCCCACCGTGTGCAGCAGGTAGGTCAGCACCAGCCACAGCGGACTCACCTTCTGCCCGTTCGATGCCGCGGTTGCCGCCAGGATCATCACGGCGAAGCCGGCGCCCAGGAAGAACAGGCCGAGCGAGAACTTGGCCGGGCTCGAGGGATCGCGGGGACCGAGCTTCACCCACACCCACCCCGCCACCGGCGCCAGCAGGATGATGAGCAGCGCGTTGACCGCCTGGAACCAGCTCGCGGGGAAACTCATGCCGAAGATGCTGGTCCGCGTCTCGCGCTGGGCAAAGAGATTGAGCGTGGACGCCGCCTGCTCGAACGCCGCCCAGAAGACCGTGGCTCCGAGGAAAAGCACCGTGATCACCACCAGTCGCTTCCGCTCGTTAGGAGTCCAGTCTCCCGCGAGGAAGAGCCAGCTGAAAAACCCGACCACCACGGCGATGAGGAGGTAGTCCGTCCCCCGGCCGATCCCGGTGGCGGTGATCGCGATCGTGCCGGCCATGGCCAGGGTCACGACGACGCCGATGGCCGCCAGAATGACGGCAAGGCCGACGAAGAGCTTCCGCTTGGCCGCCGCCAGCGCTTCCGGGGTCGGCGACCCGTAGACCGGGATGCCGGCATCGCCGAGGCGGTGTCCGGTGAGCACGTACTGGAGCAACCCGAACGCCATGCCGAGCGCGCCGAAGCCGAAACCGAAGTGCCAGGAGAGCGCGGGATTGATGCCCAGGCTGGTCAGGATCCGTTGAAAGCCCGCTCCCTGGGCCAGCCAGCCGCAGATCAGCGGCGAGAGAAAGGCGCCGAGGTTGATGCCCATGTAGTAAATCGAGAAGCCGGCGTCGCGGCGGACATCATCGGGCCGGTAGAGGGTGCCCACCAGGGCCGAGATGTTCGGTTTCAGCATGCCGGTGCCCAGCGCGATCAGGAGCAGGCCGGGATAGAGGAAGGTGCCGCTGTTGGGCATGGCGAGCGAGATCTGCCCCAGCATGATGAGTACGCCGCCCCAGAACACCGAGCGGCGCAGACCCAGCACCTTGTCGGCGATCCACCCGCCGGGGAGGCACATCAGGTAGACCGACGCCGCGTAGGTGCCGTAGATGGCGCCGGTGCGCTCGACGTCGAACCCCAGGCCCCCCGTGGCGATCGACGCGGTCATGAAGAGCACCAGGATCGCGCGCAGGCCATAGAAGCTGAATCGCTCCCACATCTCGGTGAAGAAGAGGGTGGAGAGCCCGGCTGGGTGGCCGAAGAAGGCGGTGTCCTGATCTTTGACCACGGAAACTCCCGGTTAAGGTGACTGTTTGCCCAGCTTCTTCTTCAGCATCTCCAGCTGGGCTTTCACTGCCTGTTCGCTAACTTCGCGGTCGGCCCGGGCCTTGAGCACGTCGAATTCGCGGTCGGAGATGTCTGCCGCAGGAGCCCCCGATGCCGGAGTGCCCTGGCGGGCGGCCTGGTAGCGGGCCGCCAGCGCTTCGTATTCCCGCTCAGCGTAAGCCAGCTCGTCCCGCACCACGCCGACTTTGCGCTCCAGCAGGATCACCCGCTCCCGGTGCCGGGCAGTGTATTCCGCGGCGATGCGCACCGTCTCGGTGTCGCCGATCTCGGCGGCCAGGCGGCCGCGTCGCTCGGCATCGGTCTCCTGCCGGCGCTCGAGTTCGAGCTCGCGCTCCGCTTTGCCGAGCGCTTCCCGGTGCTGTTTCACGACCACCTTGAACTCCACCAGCGCGGCGTGCAGTCCGGACGCCTCGGCGCGGCGATCGGAGGAGAGTCCCTGGCTGGCGAGCAGGCTGTCGAGACGGGCGCGCAATTCGTCGAGACCCATCGCGTCCATACGGGCGGGTGAAGTTCAATGTTACTGCGACGATGTATCTTTGGGAATCAGGACCATACCCGACGTGCCGGAGGCACCCCGACCATGCTCGTCCGAATGTGCCCGCTCGCCGCGCTTGCGCTGCTCGCCGGATGTTCGCCCCGGGGCTCCGGCAATTACGGATGCGGCATTGCCGCAGTGGCCGGCCAAAGCCTCATCCTCGAGGAGTTCACCCGGCCGGGCAAGACCCTCTCGGTGCCGCCGGCCGAGCTCCCCGCCGCGCTTCCGGTGCGTATCGCGCTCGGTGCCGCGTTCCGCTCCGTGGTGGGCCGGGCCGACAGCCAGGTCGTGGTGGGCCTCCAGGGTACGCTGCCGGAAACTCCCGCGGTTGGATTCGGGGTGCTGATCGTGAATCCCGAAGGCAAAGCCGACG
>JAYUAL010000287.1:0-1687 GCA_043741355.1 Gemmatimonadales bacterium
CCAGCGTGCTTCCGCTCCCGCACCACGTGCCTGGCTGCCCTGGCGGCGCTCTGTCTGGGCGGCTGTGCTCGCCGGCTTCCCCCCGCGGATGTCGGTTACGTCTCCCGCTGGACCGCGACTCACTACGCCCTGGCCCGCGCCGAGCGGCTCAACCCGCCCGCCGCCTCCCGCTGGTCGGCGTACGCGGCGATCGCGCTCTACGAGGGGTGGGTCGCCTTCTCGGACAGCCTGCAGAGCCTCGGGGGCCAGCTCAACGGACTCGGCGCCCTCCCAAAGCCGCTGCCGAAGCAACAGTATGATCCCGCAGTCGTGGCGATGGAGGCGCAGGCCGTCGTGCTGCTGGATTTCTACAAAACCGGCTTCGCCTCGACCACGGTCGCCATTCGAATTCTGCATGATTCCCTGGTCGACGCGCGCCGGACCGTCGGTGTACCCCAGCAGGTACTCGACCGGTCGGTGCGCTACGGCACTCAGCTCGGCCAGGCCATCCTGGGGTGGGCTGCGACCGACAATTTCCGGGAGACTCGCGGGAAGACCCTCGAGCTGAAGAAGGGGCCCCAGTACTGGGTTCCCACCGCAACGGAGGCCGACTATAGGGTTCAGAACCTCTCGGCCCAGACCGACATGATCGAGTTCGACAACCCCACGGCGGCGGCTCGTCCCGGCGAAACCAGTGACCGCGCCCTCATCGTCAATCGGCCGAAACCGCTGGGAGCCAGTCTGGTGCCCGGGGTGAACATCACGAAGGCGGTCGAGCCGTACTGGGGAACTCTTCGCCCCTTCGCGCTCCAGTCCGCGGACAGTTGCTCCGCCAAGCCGCCCTACGAGTTCTCCACCGACAAGAAGTCGTCGTTCTACAAAATGGTCGACTCGGTGTACCAGAAGAGTCTCCACCTCACCCCCGAAGAGAAGCAGATTGCCTTTTTCTGGGCCGACAATCCGGGTGAGACGGGAACGCCGGCGGGGCATTGGTTGGGGATCATCAGCCAACTCGCGGCCCAGCGGAAACTCTCGCCGGAGCGGGCGGTCGAGGCCTACGTGGTGGCCGCCATCGCCATGGCCGACGCGTTCATCGTCTGCTGGCGCCTGAAGTATGACCTCAGTCTGCTGCGACCGGTCACCTACATCAAGCGCTACATCGATCCGAACTGGTCCCCGCTTCTGCTCACACCGCCGTTTCCCGAATTCGCCTCGGGCCATGCGATCCAATCACGGGCCACGGCGGAGGTCCTGACCGCCCTGCTGGGAGACAGCACCGAGTTCGTCGATGCCACTCACGTCACCCTGGGCCATCCGCCGAGGCACTTCAACTCGTTCCGTGAGGCGGCGGCGCAGGTGGCCCTGTCGCGGTTCCTGGGCGGGATCCACTACATGTCGAGCAACCTGATTGGGGCGGAGCAGGGGCGGTGTGTCGGCCGCAGCGTCCTGGCACGGGTGCATACGCGCAAGGGCTCGAGCCCGGCTTCGTGAACGGGACGGTCAACCCGGACCCCCGCCGTAACGGCGCAGCAAGTCGTCCATGGTCTGGCTGCCCGTGGGACCGACCGCCCGGACGTCGGCGCCGGCGGCAATCAGCAGCTCGAGCACCTCGGTGTAGTCGCATCGATCGGAAGACGAACTTGGGACCTTTCCGCTGTAGAGCAAGGTCAGGGAGCTGAATCCTTCGCTGCGGTCGGTGCTGAGCACC
>JAYUAL010000288.1:0-9782 GCA_043741355.1 Gemmatimonadales bacterium
GGTCTTCGGAGCGAGTCCGGGCGATGACGCTTTTGGCCATCCGGAGGATGCGATCGATTACGACGTCCGAGCCGTCCGGCACGCCGGTGGGCTCGGAGAGGAGTCCGCGCACCGTGCCGCCGTCCTCGGTGACGGCGCCGATGACGATGTTGGTGCCGCCGATGTCGATGCCGAGTACGTAGCGCATTCAGGCCCCCTGGTTGGGGAGCGGGGAGCGGGGAGCGGGGAGCGGGGCGAGGTCTTCGCCGAGGAGGCTTTTCCCGCTCAGCATCTCCAACACTCGTCCGACCGAAATCTCTCTCATACAAAGATGATGCCCCAGGGGACACGCCATTGGCCCGTGGGACGAGCAGGGCCGACAGGGCATGCTCGGGTGCTCGACGATCCGGTCCGCGTCACCCCTGGGACCGAAGCCGAACGCCGGCACCGTCGGCCCGAAGACGGCAACCACCCTGGTCCCCACCGCGGTGGCGAGGTGGAGCGGCGCGGAGTCGTTGGTCACCAGTACACCCGCTTGGGCCAGCAGCGCGGCCGAGACCCGGAGCGAAAGGTCTCCCGCGGCCACGTGCGCGGATTTTCTCCCCGCTGCTACCGACTCCGCGAGGGGCCGATCCTCGGGTCCGCCGAGTATCACGATTGGCCCCTCGAGCGCAGCCGCGAGCTCGGCATAGTAGGGCCACCGTTTGGTGCCCCAGATCGAGCCGGGGGCGAGCGCGACGAAGCCGGGCGGGATCCCGCGGGCCGCGAGCCAGTCCGAGGCCTGACGCCAATCTTCGGCGATGAGCCCGAGGGACACCGCGGCCCGCGTGCCCGGCGGTGGCTCGGCCAGGGCCAGGATTCGCCCGGCCTCGTGCCCCGCGGCCGGACGGGGGATTCGCCTGGTGTAGCTCCAGGAACCGGAGCCTCCCGCGAACCCGACCCGCTCGGGGATTCCGGCCAGCCGGGCCAGCATCGCCGTACGGAACGAGCGGTGCGGGAGATAGGCACGGTCGTACTGGACGGCGCGAAGGCTCCGGGCCAGCCGAATCAACCCCGCCGCGCCGCCGTCGGCGCCCCGCTTGGCGTACCCGAAGGTGTGCCGCACCGCGGGGTGGGTCTCGAGCAACGCCGCCGCCGCCGAAGTCGTCACCACATCCACCGGGCCGAATCGGCCGGCCAGGAACTCCAGGAGGCCGGTCGTCAGGATGACATCGCCCAGGAACGCCGTCTGGATCACCAGCGTCCCACCGCGGGGCGGTTCCTGCTTCCCGCTCACCGGTCACCGGTCACTGATCACCGGTCACTGGTTCACTCAACCTGCAGCACGGCGAGAAACGCCTCCTGGGGGATTTCCACCGAGCCGACTTGCTTCATCCGCTTCTTCCCTTCTTTCTGCTTCTCCAGGAGCTTGCGCTTCCGGGTGACGTCGCCTCCGTAGCACTTGGCGAGCACGTCCTTGCGGAGCGCGGAGATGGTTTCCCGGGCGATGATCTTCTGCCCGATCGCCGCCTGGACCACGACCGCGAAGAGCTGGCGCGGGATCAGCTCCTTGAGCTTCTCCGCCACCTTGCGGCCCCACTCGTACGCCTTGTCGCGATGGATGATGACGCTGAACGCGTCAATCTGCTCGCCGTTGATGAGCATGTCCAGTTTCACCAGCTCGTTGGTGCGATACCCACCCAGCTCGTAGTCGAGCGAGGCATAGCCGCGCGAGAGCGACTTGAGCCGGTCGTAAAAATCCAGCACGATCTCGCCCAGCGGAAAATCCCAGTGGAATTCGACCCGCTGGGTGTCGAGATAATGCATGCCGTTGTACACCCCGCGCCGGTCCTGTCCCAGCTTCATGATGCCGCCGATGTACTCCGCCGGCGCCATGATCCGCGCCTTGACGAACGGTTCCTCGATACGGAGGATGTTGGCGGGGTCGGGCAGGTGCGAGGGATTCTCGACGACCTGCATCTCCCCGTCGGTGCGGTAGACGTGGTACTCCACCGTCGGCACGGTGGTGATCAGGTCGAGGTCGAACTCCCGCTCCAGCCGCTCCTGGACGATTTCCATGTGCAGCAGACCCAGGAATCCGCAGCGAAAGCCGAAGCCCAGGGCGGTGGACGTTTCCGGCTCGTAGTGCAGCGACGCGTCGTTGAGCTGGAGCCGCTCCAGCGCGTCGCGGAGATTCTCGTACTGGTCGGTGGTGGTGGGGTAGATGCCGGCAAACACCATCGGCTTGACGTCACGATAGCCGGGCAGCAGCTCGGCGGCGGGCCGGGTGTCGTCCAGGATGGTGTCGCCGGGACGGGCATCTTTTACGCCCCGCAGATTGGCCACGAGGTAACCGACCTCGCCGGCCGACAGCTCCTCGCACGGCTGTTGCCCCAGCTGGAGGTATCCCACTTCGTCCACCCCGTAGGCGTCGTCGGGGTGGGAACCGAAGCGGATCTGCATGCCTTTCCGCACGACCCCGTCCACCACGCGAATGCTGGGCACAGCCCCGCGATACCGGTCGAAATGGCAATCGAACACCAGCGCGCGGAGCGGGGCGTCGGGCTTGCCCTTCGGCGCCGGTACCCGCGCCACGATCGCCTCGAGCAGCGCCGGCACGCCGACGCCTTCCTTCGCGGAGACCGCCAGGATCTCCTCCCGTCTGGCCCCGATCAGGTCCATCACCTCCTGAGCCCGCTTCTCGGGCTCGGCGCCGGGGAGGTCGATCTTGTTGAGGACCGGGATGATCTCGAGCCCGGCATCCATGGCCAGGAAGAGATTGGACAGGGTCTGCGCCTGCACCCCCTGCGAGGCGTCCACCACCAAGATGGCGCCCTCGCAGGCGGCCAGGGAGCGGGATACTTCGTAGGTAAAATCGACGTGGCCCGGCGTGTCGATCAGATTGAGCTCGTAGTCGACCCCGTCCGCCGCGGTGTACTGCATGCGGACCGCGTTGAGCTTGATGGTGATGCCACGCTCGCGCTCCAGGTCCATGGTATCCAGGACCTGATCGCGCATCTGGCGCTTGCCCAGGGTCCCGGTAGCCTCGAGCAGCCGGTCCGCCAGGGTGGACTTGCCGTGGTCGATGTGGGCGACGATGCAGAAATTGCGGATGCGAGACTGCAACATGCACGAATATAAGAGGCTCCGCCTATTTTGGTCCCATGCCACAGCGGCCCCGCGGATTCGGCAGTCACGATTTCGAAATGCTGGTCGTCGTCCTGTTCTGGGGCGGCAACTTCAGCGTCAGCAAGTTCGCGCTGGGTTCCTTTCCCCCGCTCCCGTTCAGCGCCTTCCGCTTCACCCTGGCAAGCGGGTTGCTGCTGCTGATCGCCCGTCGCGCCGGGGCGATGGCCCCGCTGCCGAGGAAGACGCTGTGGGGTCTCGCCGGGCTGGGCGTGATCGGGAACACGCTCTACCAGAGCGCCTTCATGACCGGCCTTTCCCTCACCACCGCCACCAACAGCGCCATGATCGTGGCCTCGCTTCCGGTGGTCGCGGCTCTCTTCGGGACGATGCTGGGCATCGAGCGCGCCACCCCGGCCACCTGGCTGGGCGTGGTGCTGGGCACCGCCGGTGTCGCGCTGGTGGTCACCGCGCGCGGCGTGCACTTCGATGCCAACAGCCTGTCGGGAGATCTCCTGGTCCTCGGGTCGATGCTCTGCTGGGCGTTCTACATCGTGATGGTGCGGCGGATCGGGGCAGGGGTCGGGGGGCTCCAGATCACCACGATTACCACCATCGCCGGCACCCCCGGCCTGCTGCTGCTCGGCGCACCCGGGCTGCTACGGATGGACTGGGCGGGGCTCTCCGTCAAGACGTGGGGGGCGGTGGTCTACGCCACACTGCTGGCGCTGGTGCTGTCGTACGTTCTCTACAATCGGGCAGTCCAGGCGATCGGAAGCGGCCGTACCGCGATCTACAACTGCCTGACGCCGCTGGTGGCGATGGTGGTGGCGTGGTTCACGCTGGGCGAGGTGCCGACCCGGGTCCAGTATGTGGGAGTGGCGCTGGTGCTGATTGGGGTGTGGGTGAGCATGCGGGGAAGAACGGTCAGCCGGGAGCTCCCCGTTCCCCGGCCTTGATCTCTTCGAGTCGCCCCATGGCCCGGCGCAGATGCGGAATGACGATGCTCCCGCCCACCACCAGGCCCACCGCGAACACCTCCAGCATCTCCTCGTCGGTGACGCCCTCCTCCTTGCAGCGCACCACGTGGTAGGTGATGCAATCGTCACAGCGGAGCACCAGCGAGGAGACCAGTCCCAGCATCTCCTTGGTCTTGACCCCCAGCGCTCCGGACTCGTATGCGCGCCCATCGAGGGCGAAAAACCGGTTAATGGTGAGGTTGCCGGCCTTGAAGATCAGGTCGTTCATCCGGGTTCGGAATTCGGAGAACTCAGCCAGGGAGCTCGAGGTTGGTTCGGGCATCAGGGAACGACGACTTGCTGGTAGCTCGCCGCCGCCCACCGCGGTCGTTCCTTGGCGTTCGCCACGTCCTGACCCACGAAGAAAAGCAATTTCACGATCCGGCTCTCCTGCTCGGCGTCGATCTTGTCCGGGGAATCGGTGGGACGGTGGTAGTCATTGTGGACGCCGTTGAAGAAGAAGAGAACCGGCACGCCCTTCCGGGCGAAATTGAAATGGTCGCTCCGGGCGTAGAAACCCTGCTCCGGCCAGCGATCGTCGATGGCGTGCATGTTGAGTTCGGGATGCGCCGCATTGACCCGGTTGAGCGTGCTCCCAAGATCCGAGTGCTCCTTCCCGATCACCACGACGGTGTCTTTCCAGTTGCGCCCGATCATGTCGGCGTTGAGGTCGGCCACGATCTGCGGGAGCGGCACCAGCGGATGGTGTACGAACCAGTCGCTGCCCCAGAGGCCGTGCTCTTCGCCGCTCACCGTCAGAAAGAGCACCGACCGCTTGGGGCGGGCCCCGCGCTGTCTGAATGCCTCGGCCAGCTCGAGCACACCCACCGTGCCGGATCCGTCATCGTCCGCGCCGTTGCAGACGCTGTCGGCGCCCACCGCACGGCATGCCGCGCCCGGATCACCGGCGGTACCGACGTGATCCATATGCGCGGAATAGACCAGGTATTCATTCTTGAGGACCGGATCGCTCCCCTCGAGCATCCCCACCACGTTGGGCGCGTAGGCCGCGGCCACCGTGGTGTCCCGAAGCGTGATCTCTCCCTCCCAATCCAGCATCGGCAGCGCCACGGTCGCCGGCGCCGCGCGGAGCTGCTCGAACTGCTGGGCGGCTTCGGGAAGCTGTGCCAACACCGCGCTCTCCCTGACCGCTATGACCGGCGCTCCCCGCGCCCGGTCACCCGCGGTGGTGCGAAGCCCGCCCTGACTCTCCATGTAGTCCGCGACCACTGAATCGGAGCTGACCACCACGACGACTCCGCGCGCTCCGGAGCGGCTCAGTCCGATGAGCGTCCGGAAGCCGCCAGTCGGCGGGCCCGACCCGGCAGGCACATAGACGATAATGCGGCCCCGGAGATCGTCCGGCTTGAGACTGTCCAGGACGACGCTCCCGCCGACCAGCACCACCCCGCCCTTGACGACGGCGTCGGTTGGTCCGCTGAGGAACGCCGCGCCATCGCTGAGCGTGGCGCGGACGCCCCGGTCTCCCGAGATTTGGCCGAACCGTATCGCCGACTGCCCCGCCATAATCCGCCGCGACGAGATCGGATACCGAAGCAGGTAGCTGCCGCTGTCGCCGACGGGCTTGAGGCCCAGCCGCTGGAACTCAGTCGCGATGTACCGGGCCGTCTTGTCGAGCCCCGGACTGGGCGTGTTGCGGCCGCCCATGGAGTCGTCGGCGATGAGGTTGATTCGACGGCGAACATCCGCTTCGGTGATGGTGGCGGCGGCTCGGGTGACGGCAGTGGACTGCGCGAGGAGCGCGACCGGCGCGCCCAGGGCGATCAGCGCGAACATGGAGAAGCGAAGACGCATGAGGTGCTCCAGGAGGTCTTACCGCCTTACCGACCTACGCGGGGGAAATCTACTCCGGTTTGATGCGGCGCTTGAGGACCGGCTCGCCCACTGGTTTGGCGGCCGGCTTGGCCAGGGGCTTGGCGGCCGAACCCGGTCCTCCGGTCGTGGAACCGGCGGCGGGCCGGGCGCGGGCTTTGGTGGTATCGGCGGCGAGCCGGGCTGATATCGGGCCAGTGAGCGCCAGGGCGAGGAAGAGAGTCGTGACCATGAGGACCGTCCCAAGTGCAGATGCGATGCCACCGCGCCGCCGAGTTTGCGGGATCCGGAAGTGACTGCCCTACCGGCACTTGCTTGAAGGTGTCCGGTACCTGTGCGCCCGGTCCCGTCCCCAGGACCGGACAGCGGCGGCTCGCGTTGACTCAATCATGACACGGCCCTACGTTGCGCGGGGCATATGCCCGCCGTCGTCGGATCCCCGCTCAAAGCCCGGCTCGATCTGCTCGACCCGGCCGAGGTCGCCCGCCTGGGCGGTCTCGAAGTAGTTACCGAGGGGATCGTCGAAGGGTTTCTGGCCGGTCTGCATCGCTCTCCCCGCCGCGGATTCTCGGTCGAGTTTGCCGAGCATCGGATGTACCAGCCGGGCGACGAGCCCCGCTATCTCGATTGGCGTCTCCTGGCTCGCAGCGACCGACTCTACATCAAGCAATTCGAGGAAGAGACCAATCTTCGGGCCATGCTGGTGCTCGACACCAGCCGCTCGATGGAATGGTCCGGCGCTCCCGCCAGCCGGCTGACCAAGCGTGGGTATTCCGAGCGGCTGCTGGCCGCGCTGGCTCTGGTGCTGCTCCGGCAACGCGACGCCACCGGCCTCATCACCTTCGACGAGACGGTTCGGCGGTTGCTGCCTCCTCGGGCCCGCCACACCCAGTGGCATCTGCTGCTTCGCGAGCTCGCAGCCACGCCTCCCGGTCGCGGGACCGCCGCCGAGCCCGCGCTCCGGCGGGTGGTGGAGCAGCTCCGCCGCCGCGGGCTGGTGGTGTTCGTGTCGGATCTGCTCTTCGACCCGCCGCTCGCTCTCACCGCGCTTCGGTTTCTTCGGCACCGGGGCCATCAGGTGCTCGTACTGCACATCATGGATCCTGACGAAGTGGAGCTGCGTGGTCCGGCCGAGGCCCGATATGAAGACCCGGAATCCGGCCAGGCCGTTGTATTGCGGCCGGCCGACTGGGCCGAGGCCTACGCGCGAACGGTTCGGACCGCCGTGGATGAGTGGCGGGCGGCCTGCCGGCATCGCGGAATCGCCTATGAGCGAGTGACCACCGATACGCCGTTCGGCCTGGCGCTCCGCCAGGCGCTGGTGCGATCCACCGGGCTCGCGTGATCGGGTTTGCCGCGCCGTGGGCGCTGCTCGGACTCGGCGCCGCCGCGCTTCCAGTATTGCTGCACCTGTTTGCCCGGCGGGAGCCGCCTACGGTGGTGTTTCCCGCCACTCGCTACCTCGCCGAAACCGCCCGCGCCCATCACCGCCGACTTACCCTGCAACACTGGCTGCTGTTGCTGATCAGGACGGCGCTGATTATCGCCCTGGTTCTCGCCGCGGCGGGTCCCACGCTGCCGAGCGGCGGGGCGTCGACCCATGCGCCGGCCGCACTCACGATCGTAGTCGACAACTCGCTTTCGAGTGCTGCCACCGCCGACGGCACCCCAATCCTGGAGCAGCTGCGCGCACCGGCCCGGGAAATTCTCCGGGCGGCGCATGCGGATGACGCGCTCTGGGTCGTGACGGCGGACGGCCTGCCGCGCCGCGGCACTGCTTCCGAGCTCGGGGCGCTGGTGGACGGTCTTGCGCCGCTGCCCCGGCGGCTCGACCTCGGCGCTGCGGTCGGCGTCGCGCGCGAGGCAATGGCCTCGGAGCGGCTCCCCCAGAGCGTGATCGTGCTGAGCGATCTGCAGGCGAGCGCGCTTTCGGTGGCCTCCGGCTCCGGACCGGTCGTGGTGCTCCATCCCGAAGGACCCGTCGTGACCAACCTGGGCGTAGCTGCCGTGGCGGCGGGGCGGCAGCCGTGGGGTCCGGAAGGCGGCCGGATCGACGCAACCATCACCGGGACGCCGGGAAAGAGCGCCGCCCTTTCCGTGGTCGTGGGCAATCGTCCGCCGAGACGGCAGCTCGGGTCGAGTGGTGGCATGGTCGGCGCATCGAGCGGCGCCATTCTGCCGGGGTGGTGGCAGGTGCATGTCGAGATCGAGCCGGACGAGCTTCGGCCCGACGACGCCAGGGAGACCGCGGTGCGGGTGGCCGAGCCGGCCCGCGCCGCGTGGCGGGGCGAGGACCGGTTCCTGGCCACCGCCTGCGAGGTGCTGCTCGCCAACCGGCGCCTGGCACGAGGCGCCGACCTCACGATCGGCTCGCTGGGCCCTGGCGCATCCATCGTGGTGCCTCCGGCGGATCCCGCGGTCATCGGCGCCCTCAATCGCGCCCTCGCGTCGCGCGGAATCGGATGGCGCTACGGCGATCTGGTGCCGGGCAGCGGAGTCACCGATAGCGGAGCGGTGCTGGGCCGTCACGAGGTGGTGCGGAGGTATGTCTTGACTGACGCAAAGAGCCAAGGACGCAAGGACGCCAGGATGCGAGGCGTTCTGGTGACGGTTGGGGGGCAGCCATGGGCCGTCCGGGACGGCAACACGATCCTGCTCGGCAGCAGGCTGGAGCCGGCGTGGTTGTCGCTCCCGCTCGCCGCGGAGTTCGTTCCGTTCGTCGACTTCCTGGCCAATCGCGCGGTCCGGGGGGAGATCGTCCTGCTCGATGTTCCTCCCGGTGATCCGGTGCTGCTTCCCGACGCCGCCACGGCCGTCATCCGCGAGGGTCGCTCCCGTCCGGTCGAGGGCGGGGCCGCCTTTCGTTCCACTGAGCTCGGTCTCCACTTCATCCTCGGGGGCCGGGACACCATCGGGGTGGTGGCCGTGAACCCCGATCGGCGCGAATCGGCGCTGGCCCGAGCGGGGGACGACGAGGTGCGGCGACTCTGGCCCGGCGCCCGGGTGGCTTCACTCGGGCAGGCCGTATCCGCGGCCTATTCTTCGGGCGGGCGCGCCGACCTGCGAGGGGCACTGCTCCTCCTGGCCGCCTTGCTCGCCCTGGGGGACGCTCTGCTGGCGGGGTCGGGCGCACGGCGGGCGGCGCGGAGTCCCGCGTGATCGAGCCGATTCTTTCGTCATTCGGTCGCACTCCCTTCGCGGTGGATTTGCCGGGCCGGCTCCCCACGTCGGGCCAGGCGACTCGCCTCGCCGGACTGGCCGGTTCGAGCGGCGCGGTCATGGTGGCGTGGCTTGCGGAGCAATTGCCCCAGCGGCTCTTCATGGTGGTGGCCGCGACGCCGTCAGACGCCGAGCGCTGGCTGGCCGATCTGGGCACCCTCACCCGGCAGCCGAGCGCTCTCTACCCCCAACGGGAGGCGCTGGGGGATGAGGAGCCGCACTACGAGATCGCGGGGGAGCGAGCCGAGACGATTGAGGCGCTGCTTCGCGGACGGCTGCGCATTCTGGTCACCACGGCGCGCGCTACGGCAGAAAAGACGATGGTGCCGGAGGCGCTGGCCCGGCTCCGGCTCGAGGTGACGGTCGGAAGCCGGCGTCCGCTCACCGAGGTGGTGGGGGCCCTGGAACGCATGGGCTACCACCGGGTTCCGGTGGTGACGGAGGTGGCCGAGTTCAGTGTGCGGGGCGGCATCGTCGATCTGTATGGGTTCGGCATGGCCATGCCGTCGCGCATCGAGTGGTGGGACGACAAGATCAGTTCGATTCGGGCCTTCGACCTCACCTCGCAGCGGAGCGCGGAAGAGATGGGGACGGTGACTGTTCTTCCGATCGGCACTGGACGGGACC
>JAYUAL010000289.1:0-4218 GCA_043741355.1 Gemmatimonadales bacterium
TTCGCGGCCTTGAGCCACCCATCGAGGGTCCCGTAGAAAACGAGATCTCCCCCCGTGACGACCACGCCGCTCCATACCGGATACTTCTCCTTGATTTCCCACACCTTCCTGCCCTGGGCGGCATCCCAGGCGATGAACGCCCCCATGCTGCCGCCCGGGCCCGCGACGTAGGGCGTGCTGGCGCCGATGAACGGAGTCCCCCGGATCCGGGCGACCACATCGGCGTGGTAATCCATGCAGAGGTTGACGGTGGAGGCATAGAACAGGCCGGTCCGGGGTGAATAGGCCCCGGGCGACGCGGGACTCTTCCCACCCTCGAGGCTCGGGCAGATGTAGGTGACGTTTCCCCGCGAGGCGCCGGTGAGCTTGGTGGAATCGAGCACCGGACGCCCCGTGGTCAAGTCAATCCGCCTGGCCCAGTTGAGGCTTACGAATGGCTCGGCCACCAGGACTTCGCCGTTGGTACGGTCGATGGTGTAGGCAAAGCCGTTCTTGTCGAAATGCACCAGGACCTTCCGGGGCCGGCCCTTGATGATGAGATCGGCGAGGATCATCTCCGCATTGGAGTCGTAGTCCCAGTTGTCGTGCGGGGTGAACTGATAGGCCCACACCAGGGAGCCGTCTCCCGGATGCCGAGCCAGCACGCTGTTGGTCCACTTGTTGTCGCCCAGCCGTTGCTCCGGATTGTAGGGACCGGGGTTGCCGACTCCGTAGTAGAGCAGATCGAGCTCGGCGTCGTATGAGAGCCATCCCCACACCGGCGCTCCGGCGTTTTTCCAGGTGTCGGTGGACCAGGTGGTCAGTCCCAGGTCGGCACCCTTGTCGTAGAACGGCCTGAAGGTGCCGGGACGGGCCAGCATGTCCGCATCGGGCCCTTCGTTGTACGCCGTCCAGGCAAGCTTGCCGGTGGCCAAGTCGAGCGCCTTGGCCCAGCCGTGGATGCCGAACTCGCCGCCCG
This sequence comes from Gemmatimonadales bacterium, assembly GCA_043741355.1. Classification (GTDB taxonomy): domain Bacteria; phylum Gemmatimonadota; class Gemmatimonadetes; order Gemmatimonadales; family GWC2-71-9; genus JABFSM01. The sequence goes on from JAYUAL010000289.1 coordinate 959, forward strand.
AAGGCCCTACAATGACCCGATTCTTCACGATGAGCGGAGCCATCGGGGTGGTTTCCCCCTCGACGAGGTCGGCCACCTTGACGTTCCAGATCTCCCGTCCGGTTGCCGCGTCCACCGCCACCGCGTGGCCGTCGAGCAGGTTGTAGACGATCTTGCCATCGGCGTAGACGGCGCCCCGGTTGATCGCGTCGCAACAGGCGATGCCGAGCGCGGCGGCGTCGACATTGGGGCGGTACTTCCATTTCAGGGGATAGCCCGGCTGGGTCAGATCGAAAGCGTAGAGGACGTTCGGGTAGGGGGTGACGACGTACATTGTGTTATTGACCACCAGCGGCTGCCCCTCGTGCCCGCGCAGGACGCCGGTCGAAAAATTCCAGACCGGCTTGAGTCCCTGCACGTTGGCCGGGGTGAGCTGGGCCAGACCGCTGTACCGGGTGGCGGCGTAGTCCTTTCCCGGCATGGTCCACCGGCCATCGTCCCGCGGGACAACGGCTCTCGCCACCGGCTGGGCAACCCCCCGGGCGGCGCTCAGCGAGGAGAGCAGTGCCAGCCAGCCCGGAATGACTCGAATCGTCTTCATCGGTCCTCCAACGGTATCATCCTGGCGCCGGAAGTACAGCGCGGTCTACCCCGAGGGCTCCTCTACTCTGATTCCCCGCCACTTTCCCTGGCGGAACCGCCACACGCTGAGGAAGCACCGGGTGGCGTGGCCAATTACGATAGCGAGCCAGACGTCGGAGGGCTGCAGGGGGCGGACCGCCTGGAGAACGGAGAGCAGGCCGATGGGGATCAGGAACTGGGAGACCAGCGAGATGTAGAGCGGGCTCCTGGTGTCGCCGGTGCCCTGGAGCCCGCCGGTATAGGTGAGCGCCACGGTGATGAAGAGACCGGAGATGCTGAGGTAGGCCAGCAGCTCAACACCGAGCCGGAGGACCTCGGGCTGATTCAGTCCGAAGAGGCCGAACAGCAGCTTCGGCATGGTAAGGAAGAGAAGGCTGACCGTCGCTGCAATGGCGACCCCGTACTGCGCCGCCACCTGGACCGCGCGCATGCTCCGATCGGGTTTGCCGGCGCCCAGGTTCTGCCCGGCAAGCGCCGCCGTGGCCCCCATGAGCCCGACCGAGGTCCAGGTGACCAGCGAGAACAACTCGGTGTAGCCCACGGCGTAGGCCGCCTGAGCCTCCGCGCTCTGCGCCACCGAGCCGAGAAAGCGGAGCAGCATCACGCCGGCGACGTTCATGGCGATGCCCTGCAAGCCGGTAGGGAGCCCGAAACGGAACAGCGACTTGATGATACTCCAGTCGGGCTTCCAGCTCTGGCCCCGGAAGTCGATGACCCACCGGCCGCCGAACAGCTTCGCCAGCGCGTAGAGGCTCACCAGCCCGCCGGCGATCACCGTGCCCATCGCGGCTCCCTTGGTGCCGAAGGCGGGAACCGGGCCAAGGCCGCGGATGAGGATCACGTTGAGCGCGACGTTCAGGGCGGTGAGCGCGACACCCAGCTTGAGCGGGGTACGGGCGTCCCCCGCCGAGCGGAGCGCGCCGCCCAGCATGAAGAAGAGCATCATTCCCAGGCCGAACACGAACATGATCCGGAGAAAGGGCAGCGCCTGGGCCTGGACCTCGGGTGCGGCGTTGACCAACCCGAGGAGGTGGGGCGCCAGGAAATAGCCGACCGGTGCCAGGAAGCCCAGGCAGAGCGCCACGGCGGTGATGAAGGCCTGCACGGCGGTGCGGTTGACGGCGGCCTCGTTGCCGGCGCCGGTATAGCGGGCGATGAGCACGCCCATCCCGGTGAAAATCGAGACTATAAAGACCATCACCACGAGAAATATCTGGAAGGCCACGCCGATGCCGGCATTGCCTTCGAATCCAACCAGGTGGCCGACCAGGGCATGATCCACCACACCCTGGAGGCCGCCAATCACGTTCTGAAGCACCGTCGGCCAGGCCAGCTTCCAGACGGCCTTGCCGATGGGGCCTTCGACGAGGGACCGATCGAATCGGGGGGTGCGGCTGGCCATGGAGCGGGTAAGTTAATCCCATGAGCTTTCGCCGGTTCACCGATCGGGACACGCGGGACTGGGAAATTCGGCCGGTGTCCGGCCGCGTATGGGAACTGAGTCCTGCAGGGGAGAACACCGGTCGGCCCCGTACGGTGCCGGCCCCCGGCTACGAGAAGGATCCCTGGGAGATGAGCCAGGAGGAGTTGCAGCGGCTGCTCGATGCCAGTACGGCCCCGCCGCTGCGCGCCAAGAAAAATCCGTTCGGTGACGCGTGAAGATCGCACTCATCGGCTCCCACGGCGTCGGGAAGACTACGCTCTGCTACGATCTCGCCTCGCGGCTCAAGCGGCAGGACCGCGCCGTGGACCTGGTGAAGGAGGTGGCGCGCCGGTGTCCGCTTCCAATCAACCGTGAGACCACGCTTCCGGCCCAGGCGTGGATCCTTCACACCCAGATCGCGGATGAGATCGCGGCTGTTGCCCAGAACGAAGTCGTCATCTGCGATCGCTCGGTGCTCGACAACTACGCCTACCTGGTCCACCAGGCGGGGCGGCTTCCCGAGTACGATGTGCTGGTGAAGGAGTGGGTGGGCACCTACGATCGGCTGTTCAAGGTGCCGATCATCGACGCCCCGACCTTCGACGGCAGGCGCGATCTGAGCCGGGCCTTTCAGGGAGACATCGACGGCGTTATCGACCGGTTGGCCCAGGAATTCGGCGTCACCTGTCACCGGCTGGACCCGGCAGCGCGGGATGGCTGGGTGGATACCGTTCTCACCACGAGCGGACTCCCCCTGTATCCTCCGCAGATCGACCTCTTCCCGGCCCGCGGTTAGGGAATCCCGATGCTCCGGGCCATCGCCTGCCTCCTTCTCGGGTGCGCGCTCACCCAATGCAGCCACCTGGGCCGCCGCGCGACGATCTACTACACGGCCGCCGCGATCAGGCTCTCGCCCAATCCGGTGCGGTTCACGCTCCAACGGTCGTTCATCGAAGCCCACAAGAACCGGGTCACCATCGAGACGAATTTCACGGTGGACGATGCGGGCGGAGGGCCGTCGCCGAACCTCTTCGACGGCGACCTGCACTTCGCGGGGCGGGCCCCCGAGATCGGGCTCAGGCTGGTGGCGGAGATCGCTAATGCGTCCGAGGCGGACAGCGCGGTGGCGTTGGTCCGGCGCGCCGCGAAGCGCCACCAGGCCATTCCAGTCAGCGGCGCGTGGCGGCTGTGGCCGGGGCAGTGATTCTGATTCCAT
>JAYUAL010000290.1:0-1683 GCA_043741355.1 Gemmatimonadales bacterium
GGAAGCCGCCCTGGGCGCCCGCCCCCGACCTGACGCGCCGCCGGAGCCGGGCCGGCGCTCCTTCACCGCGCTGGTGATGGGGGCCGGCCTCGCGGCCGCGCTGCTGATATCCGTGGTTCTCTCGCTCAAGGTCCGGACGCTCAACCAGGCGATCCGAACGCAGGACAGCGTGCTCGCCGCGCGAGAGCAGCTCCTGGCCCAGCGGGAGGAGACTCTCAACGCGATCCTGGAGCCCTCGGTCCAGCTCCTCACCATGGTGGCCCCCGGCGAGAAGCCGCCGATCGCCCAGGTGTTCTTCGATCCCCGCAAGCGCCTGGTGATCGTGCACACGTTCAACCTCGACCCGGCGCCGGCCGGCCGGGCCTATCAGCTCTGGCTGCTCCCGAAGCAAGGCAATCCAATCGCATCGCGGGTGTTCAACACCGAGCCGGGCGGACACGGGCTGGAGCGCGCCATTCCGGTGCCGGCGGATGCGGAGATTGCCGGGTTTGCGGTCACGGTGGAGCCGGCCGGCGGATCCCCGCAGCCCACCAGCGCCCTGGTTCTGGTCGGCAACCTGCCGGGCCCGAAGTGACGGCGTTGCGGCTGATGCGATCCTTGCGCGCGGCGCTCATCCTGGTGAGCGCCGCGCTGCCCTTAGCGGCTACTGCGCAGACCGGGGCCGCCGTCGATCAGGAGCGCCGGGAATTCGCCGAGTGGTTGCGGACCGCCCCGGTTTCTCCGCTGCGCGCCGTAGTAGTGCGGCCCATCGGGATCGGGCTGACGCTGGGCCCGGCCACTGCCGACCTGCCTCTCGCCGGTGTCCCGCCGGGCCGGATTACCGAGCAGGATGGGCGGGTGACCCTGAAGCTGGGCACCGAAACCCTCACCCTCGCGCGGGGCCGCACCACGGTAGTGGGCACCTGGCGCCTGGTGGCCGGCGGACCGCCGGGCCGGAGCGCCATCACCGTCTACCGCGCGGAGACCGGGAAGGAAAAGCAGCCGCTTTACTATCCCTCCAATCCCTCCAGCGTCTACATCGTCACCCTCACCCCGGCGCGCGAAGCGAGGATCCAGCGCGTACTGGCCCCCGACGGAGTGGAGGTCGAGGCGACCGACGCCGGAACCGTGAATGTGACAATCGGTGGGGTACCGGCAACGCTATCCGTAAAGCGCCTGCCCGGCGCCACCCAGGACGAATCCGAGCTCGAGATCTATTTCCGCGATGCCACCGCCGGCCACGGCAGTTATCCCGCCGGCCGGTTTCTGTCGCTGATACCCCGGCCCGACGGCCGCTATCTGCTTGATTTCAACCGGGCGCGGAATCCCTTCTGCGCCTACAATACCGTCTATCCCTGTCCCGCCCCTTGGCGCGGCAACCTGGTGACCCGGCCGGTCAAGGCGGGCGAGCGCTACGCCGGCGGGGGGCTCGACAAACCGCCCGAGTGAGACTCATGCGCCTTCTCCTGGTTTTAGTAGCGGGATTCCTCGCCGCCGCCGCCCCACAGCAGTCTCCCCCTCTCACCGGAGTCTGGCGCTCGGTGCTCGATCTGGCCGGCGGGCCGCTCCCCTTCGAACTCGCGGTGGCGCCGGAGGGCGGGCAGCTCGTGGCGCGGATCTGCACCGGGCCCAAGTGCGATGACCGCGCCATGGTGACGGTCAACGGATCGACTGTCCTCTTCGACATCGCGGACTACGCCGCGA
>JAYUAL010000291.1:0-1678 GCA_043741355.1 Gemmatimonadales bacterium
TCGATGAGGCGGGCCCCCGCCGCGAAGACGAGTTCCGCCACGGGCCCGAGGCGTACCGGCAGGCCGAACCAGTGTGCCACGACCACGGCGTGGGGTCCGGATCGAAGAACCCTCCCGAGCGAGTCGAGGTCGGGACCGAGCGTGGCGGGATCGAGGTCGTAGAGCATGACCTCGGCGTCCACCGCATCGGCCGCCGTCATCAGGTCGGGGCAGGCCCATGCCGGGAGCGCAACCCGGGGCCGTACCCCGAGGGGAGCCGAGCCGAGGTACCCAAGCGCCAGCGCAACAGTCCCACTGGCGGTCAGCAGCACCGATGCGGGGCCATACTCGTGCCTGATTCGACGCTCCAGGATGGGAATCGCATTGGGCGAAGGGCGAACGCCGGCCAGGACTGCTCCGAGCGAGAGGGGGGACCAGACCGGGAGCTGCCGCCGCCAGCCCATCAAGGAATGGACTTGACTATCATGGGGCCCAAGACTCGGGAAACCCCCAGCGGAAGCCGTTTCCAGAGCCGGGGCCCCCAACTGTATTTTCCTTGATCCGGCGAGGGCGTCGCGGCCTCCTCGCCCGCCCGCCGGGCCTCCTGATACCACCAGAGCGGCTCATCCCGACTTCCCCATTGCCGTTTGAAGCGGTGGGTGCCGCTGTCGGGCGTGCATCGGCCGAAATTGAAAAGCGTGGCGTTATCGGCAATCGCCCGCTCCATGAAGCTCCAGTAGATCAGCATGTTGGGCGCAATTCGACTGTGCTGGACCAGGGAGGACGCCCAGGTCATTTCGAATTCCGTGCTCCACCGGAACCCCACCCCGCCCGCCACCGGCGCGTTCCGGAGCCAGGCGCACCCGAACCAGGCATCCTCGGGGAAATGGCGGGCGATCGCCTCGAAAAATCGTTGGGGGAGCGTCGGCGTCCCCAAGTCGCGCATATGATGGCTGAACACTTCAAAAAACGGCGCGAGCTGGTCAGGTCCGAAGCGCGCCGTCACGCCCTCCTTGCCGGGGCGTCTGACCTGGCTGCGGAGCTTGGACGTAAATCCCTTGAACAGCGCCTCCGGGTCACGGGGCAGGTCAAGCACCACGGTGATTTTCCGATGGGAGACCGGCATATCGAGCGGGAGCGGCACCCGGCTGCGCAGCTCGAGCAGTTTGGCGCCCGACCTTCGGGCCTCCTCGGAGGCAGCCTCGGCGAGGCGCCGGACGGCGTCCGGAGTGCCGAGCGGACCCCCGTAGTTGAGAAACGGCATGGACACGAGATAGTGCCCGAACCAGGCGCTCTTGACCCGGACGAGCGGAAGCACACCGGCGAGGTCGCCGGCCGGCCCCCGCGCAGCCAGGTAGAGGCACTCATGTCCGAACGCCTCTTCGATGACCTGCTTCCAGGCAAAGCGATGAAAGTGAGTGAAGCCTTCCCGGCCGAAGGCGAAGGTATCCCATTCTTCGGCCTCGCCCCGGAACAGACCAGCCACCAGAGTCATTGCGGATTTCCCGTCAGCAATCGGTCGGCGCGGATGAATTCTCCCATGGTGCATGGTAGGTGCCAAGAGATGGGCGGGCTAGCCCTCAGAACGGGTTGGAGGCTCGATCCGGGGGTGACGGCGCTATTGTTGCAGAGCACGCCTCCAAGTCTGCACCTCGAATCTAAGCCCTCAGGGAGTCCGGACAATTGGCTTCTCGGTCAC
>JAYUAL010000292.1:0-1677 GCA_043741355.1 Gemmatimonadales bacterium
ATATAGCGGGCCTGCGGGCTCCAGGGAACGTGGGTTGCCGGCAGATGGGTCTTGATCACCCGCGAGGGGCGCTCGAGGCCGATCAGCGGAGCATCTTCGATCGGGATGGTCTTGCGCCCCTCGAGCCACGGCGAAATCGCATGAAGCGTCGAGCCGGCCTCGGCCAGGTCGCCCGCTCCCCGCAGCAGCACCTGGTATACCAGGTGCAGCATCCAGGTCGTGCCGCTCTTCATCTGTGTCGCGACGAAGATGTCCTGCGGGCCCGCCTGCCAGGCCTCGGCGCGCGCGAAGCTTGCCGGGCTGGTGGTTCCCTTAGGGGCCGCGAGCCCGCGGTGGTGAAAGCTGGTCTTGGCAAAACTGAAATTCGACGAGCGGCCCAGCAGCGCGAGGATCGGGGACAGCCGCCGGGCGTGCCGCTGAAGCGTCTTGCGGAACTCCTCCCGCTGAACGGAAGAGGCGCCATAATAGTTCCGTCCCTCGGTCTTCTTGTCTTCCCACACCAGCACGGCGGAGAGGTACACCATCTCGGCCATCAGGAATACCACGATCACGGCCGCGAGGATCCCGACCCATACCAGCATTCCGGTCATCGGGCGGTCAGGGCCGTTTACGGAGGGGCGGCCCGAACGCCGCATCGAACGCCCGACCCGCGGCGGGGAAATCCAGACTCCTCACGAACGCACACGCCTCGGCGGCGCCATGCTCCCGGTCCATTTGCGGGTCTTCCCATTCGACCGACAAGGGGCCCTGGTATCCGATCTGGCCCAGCGCGCGGATTACCGCCTCGAAGTCGATCCGCCCCCGGCCCGGCGTGCGGAAGTCCCAGGCCCGGCCCGCCGCGCCGAACTCGGTGTGGCCACCGAAGATGCCCGCTTCGGTGGGCACCGGGCTCCACCAGACATCCTTCACGTGGGTGTGAAAGATCCGGGCGCCGAACTCGCGCAGAAACGCGAGGTAGTCCACGCCCTGGTAGCCAAAGTGAGAGGGGTCGAAGTTGAAACCGAAATGCTTGTGGTTCCGGATCGCCGCGAGCGCACGGCGGGCCGAGGCAATGTCGAACGCGATCTCGCCGGGATGCACCTCCAGCGCGAAGTGGACTCCTGCCTTGGCGAAGCCGTTCAGAATCGGGCGCCACCGCGCCGCGAAATCGGCGAAGCCGGCGTCGATCTCTCCCGGAAGATTGGGCGGGAAAGAGTAGATCCGGCTCCAGATCGACGAGCCGGTGAACCCGTTCACGACGGTGCGGCCGGTGCGGACCAGATGCTTCTTCACCGCCGCGGGCGCCGCATCGAAAAACCTTCGGGCCGCCCTCGCGGTGTCGATCATCTCCTGGGCGGCCCGGCGGCGGACACCTTCAGCCTCACCGTCACCCCAGACGTGCTCCGGAATGATCGCACGGTGGCGGGAGTCGATGCGATCACACACCGCCTGCCCCGTCAGGTGATTGCTCACCGCAAAGCAGAGCAGGCCGTGATCCTTGAGAAGCGTCCATTGGTCCCGGATATAGCCGCGCTCGTTCAGAGCCCGCTGCACTTCGAAGTGGTTGCCCCAGCAGGCCAGCTCGAGGCCGTCGTAGCCCCAGGACTTCGCCTTGGCGGCGAGGGATTCCAGAGGCAGGTCGGCCCATTGGCCGGTAAACAGCGTCAGCGGTCGCATGAATTCCTAGCGTCTTGGCGT
>JAYUAL010000293.1:0-1671 GCA_043741355.1 Gemmatimonadales bacterium
CGGGAAGATGGGGTGGATGACGGGGTTTGAACCCGCGACCCCTGGAGCCACAGTCCAGTGCTCTGCCAGCTGAGCTACACCCACCACCATTCCAAACCCGGCCCGCGGGCGCTCTCGCCCGGCGAGATGGCGCGCCTGGAGGGAATCGAACCCCCGACCAACGGATTAGAAATCCGTTGCTCTATCCGTCTGAGCTACAGGCGCGGGGTCGCTCCGGCACACGGCGCCACGGTCGCCGGTTACGAAGTCGGGGCGAGAGGATTTGAACCTCCGACTCCCTGCTCCCAAAGCAGGTGCGCTACCGGGCTGCGCCACGCCCCGGTGAATCCATTTCAAACCGGACCGAGGAGAATAAGGCGAGGCTCGCGGTCCGTCAATAAAGCCCCAGGCAGCGCCGGACAGCCTAGGGCAGCCTCACCGCCTTGCGGGTGAGGGTGCGTCCCATCGCCGACAGTCGGCAGACCACCATCCCGGCGGCGGTCGGCGATCCGGTGTCGCTCGCGCCATCCCACCGCACCGAGTGCTCGCCCGCCGGCAGACTGGCCCAGCGCCAGCCGCGCAGTCGGCGACCACCGAGGTCGAACACGTCGAGCGACACGGGGCCGGCCTGGGGAAGGTCGAACCTGAAGGCGACTTCGCCGCTCGAAGGGTTAGGACGCGGCGGAGCCAGGGCCAGCGCCCCGGGCAGGGGATCGCCGACGCCGGTCACGGCCTCGGCCGGAGCAGGCCGTGCCAGCGTCATGACCGGCGAAGTCCAGTAGTCCCAATGCGCTGGATTGCCTTCCTCCCCAAGCGCTCTCAGCACCGACACCTTCATGACGTATCGGCCATCGGGAACGGTCTCGGTTCGCTTGCCGAACGTGGTCGTTCCCCTCCACCCGATGACGGAGGCGGCCACCGAGTTCGCATTGCGCGGCATGTGCTTCCGCTGAAAGGCCCGGTGCCAGGCCCTGCCGGTGCCGGCGTCGAAAACCTCCATCCGCAGCAGGCTCGGCTGGTGGTCGAGGTGGAAAATGATGAACGGAACATCGTCGCCGACCATCGTGTAGGTGGCGCCCAGGGACCGGTTGAAATAGAACGTGCCCACGCGCTGGGTGAGCCACGGCAGGCCGAACGATCCTGCCGAGGTCAGCGAGGGGATGGTCTGGTAGTCGCCACAGAACCCCGCGTAGGGAACGCGATACTCCGGACCGCCGCCCCGCGGGGAGAACACGATGTAGCCGCCGTAGAGCGTGCGTGCCGGCTGGTCGGGATGCGGAGCGATCGAGACATCAACGGTGGCGCTACCGTTCGCCGGCACACTCACGGGGTTCCGGTGGAAGGTGACCGAGGCGGGGAAATGGTTGTAGGTCACTTGGAACGTGTTGGACCCGGTCCCCAACGCGGAGAGATTCGACAGGTCGTAGGTGACGTCCGATGAAGCGCGATTGTGGATCACGAGCGTGCGTGTCACCGGCCCGAACTCGCTCTCGCCCAGCGAGAGCTTGCCCGGCTCGATCCGAGTCGTCGCCTGAATGGCGCCCGGGATGTTCAGCATCCCCGCGCCCTGGCGATGCACGGCTTCGACCTGGGCCGGATCGCTCGCCGAAGCGTGCGGCTCGGCGCTGTTCATCAAGATGTCGCGCACCGCGTTGGACGGAGTGCCGGGGTGGGCCTGGAGGAGCAGGGCGA
>JAYUAL010000294.1:0-9700 GCA_043741355.1 Gemmatimonadales bacterium
GGATCCCGGCCCTCTGGTCATGCTCCGGGAGGAGCATCCCGACTTCAAGTGCCGGCCGCGCGCGCCAGCCGGGCCGACCCGTGCCAGGTGCTGAGAAACCAGTGAGCGGTGAGCGGTAACCGGTAACCGCTCACTGCTCACTGCTGGGGAGCGGTCCACCGGTTACGTTTCACCCCATGAACACCGCCCGTCGGACTCACGGTTTCACCGAATCGGTCATCCGCGGCATGACCCGGCTGGCCACCGAGCATCACGCCATCAATCTGGCTCAGGGCTTCCCGAATTTTGCCGCCCCCGAGGTGCTGAAGGAGGCGGCGGCGGCCGCCATCCGGGCCGACATCAACCAGTACGCCATCACGTGGGGCTCCAAGCGGCTCCGGGACGCGATCGTTCGCAAGTACCACGAGTGGTACGGCATGACGGTGAACCCCGAGACCGAGCTCACGGTCACCTGCGGCGCCACCGAGGCCATGGCCGCGACCCTCCTGGCCATCGTGAATCCCGGCGAGGAAGTGATCGTCTTCGAGCCGTTCTATGAGAACTACGGGCCCGACGCGATCCTCTGCGACGCCAAGGCGGTCTTCGTGCCGCTTCTCCCCGGCCAGCCGCTCGACCTGGACCGCCTGGCCAGCGTCTTCTCCAACCGGACTTGCGCCATCGTGGTGAACACGCCGGGCAATCCCTCGGGGCGGGTGCTCACCGGTGCCGAGCTCGAGGGTATTGCCGATCTTTGCCGGCGCCACGGCACGTGGGCGGTGACCGACGAGATCTACGAACATATCCGCTACAGCGGCGAACACATCCCGATGGCCACGCTGCCTGGCATGCGGGAGCGCACCATCACCATTTCCGGGGCGTCCAAGACCTTCAGCATCACCGGCTGGCGGATCGGCACCATCGTGGCGCCGCCCGAGGTCACTGATGCGATCCGCAAAGTCCACGACTTTCTCACCGTCGGTGCGCCGGCGCCGCTCATGGAAGGCCTCGCGGTGGCGATGGAAGTGCTGGGGCGAGACTACTACCAGAATCTGGCCGGAGAATACCGGGCCCGGCGCGAGATCATGATGGGCGCGCTGGTGAAAGCCGGATTCCAGTGTGTGGCGCCGGAAGGCGCGTACTACATTCTGGCGGACTTCTCCGGCCTCTCCGGTCTGCCGGCGCCCCAATTTGCCCGCTGGCTCACCATCGAGGGCGGGATCGCGACGGTGCCGGGTACCAGCTTCTGGAGCCACCCCCAGGACGGCACCCGCTTTACCCGGTTCGCCTTTTGCAAGACCCACGACCTGCTCGACGCGGCGGTCCAACGCCTCGAAACGCTGCCCTGCTCCGGAGGACGCTGAATGCACCTGACCCGACGGCTGCTCCTGCTCCTCCCGCTGACCGCCGCTGTGCCGCTCGCGGCGCAACTGCCGAAGGCCGCGCCCGAAGCCGCCGGCCTCTCGTCGGCCCGGTTGCGCCGGATCCGGCCGATGCTGGACTCCGCTGTCGCCGCCGGAGAGGTGACCGGGGTGCTTACTCTGCTGGCCCGGAACGGTTTGCTGGTCGAGCTGGACTCCGCGGGTTATGCCGATCGCGAGGCAGGAACGCCGATGCGCTCGAATACCCTGTTCCGGCTGGCCTCGATGACCAAGGCGGTCACCAGCGCGGCAGCGATGATGCTGGTCGAGGAGGGAAAGCTGCTCCTCTCCGACCCGGTGTCCCGCTACATCCCCGCCTTCCGGCAGATGCGGGTGGCAATGCCGGGGGCCGACTCGGGAAAGCCGATGACCTACGAACGGGCCACCCGGCGGATCACGATTCGCGACCTCCTGACCCACCGCTCCGGGCTGGCCTATGGCTTTGGCGATGACGGCCCGGTGGGCGACGGGTACCGCGCCGCGGGAATCTCCGACGGAATCGCCCGGCCCGACATGTCCACGATGGCGGAAAACGTGGACCGGCTGGCCCGGCAGCCGCTGCTCTTCCAGCCCGGCACCCGGTGGAACTACGCCCTCAACACCGATGTGCTGGGCCGGGTGGTGGAAGTTGTGTCCGGCAAATCGCTCGCGGAGTTCATGCAGGAGAGAATCTTTGCGCCCCTCGGCATGCACGAGACCGCTTTCTGGGTTCCCGACGCGAGGGCCGGACGGCTGGTGGTGCCCTACATGCCCGACTCCGTCGGGAAGCTGGTCCCGATGCGGGCCGAGACCCAGTCGTTCAGTGAGGGACGGCTGATGCTGGCCGGCGCCGCGTCGCACGGCTCGCGGACCTTCTTCTCGGGCGGCGCGGGGCTGGTGGGCACCGGCGGCGACTACCTCCGCTTCCTGCAGATGCTGTCCAACGGCGGCGAGCTGGACGGTGTTCGTCTCCTGTCCCGCAAGACCGTCGAGCTCATGACCGCGAGCCACACCGGAGACCTGAGGGGTGATCCGCTCGGCCCGGGAAACGGTTTCGGGTTGGGATTCCAGGTGCTGCTCGATCCGGGCACGGCGGGCGAGTACGGCTCGCCCGGAACCTATTCGTGGGGCGGGATCTATGGCACCACCTTCTGGGTGGATCCGCAGGAGCATCTGGTGGGCGTCATGATGCTCCAGCGGTTTCCCACCACCGGCATCCGATTGCGGGAACTCTTCCGGGCGCTGACCTACGCGGCGCTGGTGAAGTGAATCCCACTCCGGTCGTGCTGTACGGCGACGCGGCGAAGCTGGAGCCGCTGGATCCCTCCCATGCCGAGGACCTGCTCGCGGCGGGCGCCGATCCGGAAATCTGGCGCTACATGCCGATCCCCCAGCCGGGCTCGGTGACCGAGGTCCGGCAATGGATCGACGAGGCCTGGAAGCTGGCGGCCACGGGTGAACAACTTCCGTTCGCCATCATCGACCCCGAGACCGGCCGCGCGGTGGGCTCGACTCGGTACCTGGAGATCCACCGCCACTGGCGAACGCTGGAGATCGGGTGGACCTGGCTTGCGGCGTCGGTGCAGCGCACGGCGGTCAACACCGAGGCCAAGCTGATGCTGCTCAAACACGCCTTCGAGGATCAGGGGGCGCTCCGGGTGCAATTCAAGACCGACGGGCGGAACCTCCGCTCACAGGAGGCCCTCGAGCGACTGGGCGCGGTCAAGGAAGGGGTGCTCAGGAAGCAGCGGGTCAACCATGACGGCTACGTGCGGGATGCGGTGTACTACAGCATCCTGGACGACGAATGGCCGGCGGTGAAGCAACGGCTCACGGCCCGGCTCACGCGCTGAGCTCCGGTGCCTAACCCGCTCGACCCGCCTCCCGCCGCCCCTCGCCGCCCCCACCCGGTCACCCTTCACGGGGAGCGGCTCGAGGACGACTACTCCTGGCTCCGCGGCCGGAACGATCCCGCGGTGCTGGCCTACCTCGAGGCCGAGAACGCCTACGGCGAAGCGGTGCTGGCGCCGATCGAGGCGCTCGAGCGATCACTCTACGGCGAGATGCTGGGCCGGATCAAGCAGACCGACCTCTCGGTGCCCTACCGGGACGGCGCCTACTGGCATTATTCGCGTACCGAGGAAGGGAAACAGTACCCGATCCACTGCCGGAAGCGGGGATCCCTCGACGCGCCGGAGGAAGTGCTCCTCGACCTCAACGCCCTGGCCGCCGGCCAATCCTTCATGGCGCTGGGCGCCATGGAAATGAGCGACGATGGCCGGCTCATGGCGTACTCGACGGATAATACCGGCTACCGCGAATTCACCCTGCTGGTGAAGGACCTGGACACCGGCGCGATCGTGCTGGGCCCGGTCAACAAATGCGGCGCCGCCGCCTGGGCGGCCGACAACCGGACGCTTTTCTACACCCTGGAGGATGGGGCCAAGCGGTACTACCAGGCGTGGCGGGCGGAGCTGGGCGGCGCGCCAGAGCTGGTCTACCAGGAGGCCGACGAGCGCTTCCGCGTCGGCCTCGAGCGCACCCGGAGCCGCTGCCATATCCTGCTCTCGAGCGAAAGTCACACCACCTCGGAGCTGCGCTATCTCTCCGCCGCCGAGCCCCGGTCTCCCTGGCGCATGCTGGCGCCCCGGGTGGCCGAGCGGGAAGTCGAGGCCGACCATCTGGGCGACGGGTGGCTGCTCCGGCTCAACGACACCGGCCCGAACTTCCGGGTGGTCCGCACGGCCGAGGACGATCCCGATCCCTCGCGGTGGGAGGAGCTGCTTCCCCACCGGGACGAGGTGATGATCGAGGGGGTGGACGCCTTCGCCGGGCACTGGGTGGCGTGGGAGCGCGAAGCGGGGCTGGTCAAGACCAGAGTGACCCACCGGAAGAGCGGTGCCGCGCGCTACGTCACCTTTCCGGAGCCGGTGTACGAGGCCTATCCCGGCCCCAACGCGGAGTGGGTGATCAGCGCACTGCGGTATGGCTACGAGTCTCCGGTGACGCCGGGCTCGGCCTACGACTACGACCTTGCCACCGGGGAGAGTATGCTGCTCAAGCGCCGCGAGGTGCTGGGCGGCTTCGATCCCGCCGCGTACGGCTGCGCCCGGCTCTCGGTGCCGGCCCCGGACGGTACCGCCATCCCGGTGTCGCTGGTGTTCCGCCGGGATCCTGCGCTTCCCGCTCCCGCACCGCTGCTGCTCACCGGGTACGGCGCGTACGGGATCCCCTACCCGGTGGGATTCTCCTCCAACCGCCTTGCGCTCCTGGACCGCGGCGTGGTGCTGGCCTTTGCCCACGTGCGGGGCGGAGGCGAGCTGGGCAAGCGATGGCACGACGCCGGCCGCATGGCCTTCAAGATGAACAGCTTCGCCGATTTCATCGCGGTAGCGGAGGCGCTGATCCGCGAAGGACGGACTACTCCGGCGTTGCTTGCCATCGAGGGGGGGAGCGCCGGCGGGCTGCTCATGGGCGCGGTCACCAACCTCCGGCCCGACCTGGTCGCCGCGGTGCTGGCCCAGGTACCCTTCGTCGATGTGATCAACACCATGCTGGACGATTCCCTCCCGCTCACGGTGGGGGAGTACGAGGAATGGGGCAATCCGAAACTGCCCGAGCAGTACGCCTGGATTCGGCCCTATTGTCCCTACACCAACCTGTCGCGAAAGGCCTACCCGGCAATGCTGGTGCGCACCTCGCTCAACGACAGCCAGGTCATGTACTGGGAGCCGGCCAAGTACGTGGCCCGGATACGCACGCTCAAGACCGACTCCAACCCGCTGGTCTTCCTCACCAACATGGGCGCGGGACACGGCGGCGCCTCGGGCCGCTACGACCGGCTTCGCGAAATCGCGCTCGACTACGCCTTCGTGCTCTGGCGGCTCGGCGCATCGCACCCCTGATCAAGGAGCTCATGCCCGAGCCGGACATCGTGATGCGTCACGTGCGGGGAGTGCATGCTCCGCCCGAGCGAGTGTTCGCCGCCCTCTCCACCGCGGATTTCGGCAAGTCGGGACTCATCTCACTGCTGTTTGCTCTGCGGGGAATCCCGGCGCTGCTCCTGGCCCCGAGGGAAACCATCGACAAGATCCGGAGGCGAAAGGCCGATTCCGCGCTCACGCTGCGACGGCTCACGAAGGAAGGCTTCGGGCTGGTGGCGGAGCGGCCGGGGCAGGAAATCGTTCTGGGGGTGACTGGGCGCTTCTGGAAGGCATCCGCGAAGCTCACCCCGGCGGACCGGGAGCAATTCCGGGTGGGCCCACCGCCGGGCGAAGTCCTGGTGGCCTGGAACTTCCTGGTTGAGCCGGCGCCCGACCAGCACACCCGGATCTCGACCGAGACCCGGATCAAGGCCGCCGACGTCGACACCCGACTCACCTTCAAGCGCTACTGGCTGGTGGTCCACCCCGGCAGTGCCCTGATCCGCCGCTCCATGCTGGCGGCCATCGCGCGGGAGGCTAGCCGGCCGGGGTGACGGCGGAGCCGCCGATCCGGGCACCGAGGCCGATGCCCATCGGGTACAGGGCCAGGGCGGCCACCCAGAACCAGACCGGGTGCGGAATAGCGAGCATGTTTCCGATCGCCGCCGCGACCAGGAGCACGCCGAGGAACCAGGCCGGTCGGTGATCGCCCCGCGCGATCCGGGTGGCCACCCACGCTCCCGACAGCGCCGCCAGGAACCAGCCCGCCAGCACGCCCACCAGCGCCATCGCGGGCAGGTGCGTGATCGCGGCCTTCATAGCGGCCGGGTCGCGATAGTCGGTTCCCGAAGGCAGCGGATAGATCCGGTTGTTGATCCATTCGATGCCGAAGGTGACTGCGAACGCCACGATCAGGCCCATCATGACCGCCGCGAACCCGCGCAACCAGGAATTCATGTTTACAGGCTACAGGAGAACTCCATGCCGGGCAAGCTGCTGAGCGACGCCGAATACCTCCACCACGACGCCACGGCGCTCGCCAGGCTGGTGAAGGATCGCCAGGTCAGTCCGCTCGAACTGGTGGCAACGGCTATCACCCGGATCGACCGGCTGAATCCCCGGGTGAACGCGGTGATCCACCGGATGGACGGCGCGGCCCGTGCCGCCGCGGCCGGCCCGCTGCCCGACGGCCCGTTCCGCGGGGTTCCCCTGCTGCTGAAGGATCTGGTCGCCACAGTGGCGGGCGAGCCCATGCGCTGCGGCAGCCGCTTTCTCCAGGCGTACATCCCGGCCCACGACAGCGAGCTGGTGAAGCGATACCGCCGGGCCGGCTTCGTGTTCCTGGGGAAAACCAACACGCCGGAGTTCGGTCTTACTCCGGTGACCGAGCCGGCGCTCTTCGGGCCGACCAACAATCCTTGGGATCTCTCCCGGACCAGCGGCGGCTCCAGCGGCGGCTCGGCCGCGGCGGTGGCGAGTGGCATGGTGCCGGTGGCCACCGGGGGGGATGGCGGCGGGTCGATCCGGATTCCCGCCTCGTGCTGCGGTGTCTTCGGGATGAAGCCCTCCCGGGGGCGGGTGCCCACCGGCCCCGACTTCGGGGAGATCTGGCACGGTGCGGTGGTCGAGCACGTCGTGACCCGCTCGGTCCGGGACAGCGCCGCCATCCTGGATGCGACCGCGGGGGCCGATGCCGGCGCACCCTATGCCGCGCCCCATCAGGAGCGGCCCTTCACCGAGGAGCTGCTCCGGGAACCGGGCCGGCTCCGGATCGCCTTCACCGACCGGCCCTGGCTCGGCGGCAGGGTGCATCCCGACTGCGCGGACGCGCTCCGGGACACCGCGCGCTTCCTCGAGGGACTGGGCCATCACGTCGAAGAAGCCACTCCGGCCTTCGACGGGCGCGCCTTCGCCCGCGCCTTTCTCACCATGATCACCGCCGAGCTGGCGGGAGACATCGGGGACGCCGAGCGGCTGCTCGGGCGCCGGGGGCGGCCGGGGGACTTCGAGCCCGCCACCTGGGCGCTGATACTGCTGGGACGCGCGCTGCCCGCCTCGCAGTTCTCCCAGGCGGTGCGGCTGCTGCAGCGCACCGCGCGGGAGGTCGCGCCGTTCTTCGAGCGCTACGACGTGCTGCTCACCCCGACGCTGGCGGCGCCCCCGGTCGTGACCGGTGCGCTCCAGCCCACCGGCCCCGAGCGGGCGCTCCTCGGGATCATGGGGACGCTGCGCGCCGGGCGGGTGCTGCGGGCCGCGGGGATCCTCGAACGGACCGCCGACCGGGTCTTTGAATTCATTCCATGGACTCCGGTGATCAACGCCACCGGGCAGCCGGCGATGTCCATTCCGCTCTGCTGGAATCCCGCCGGTCTTCCGATCGGAATGCATTTCGTGGGGCGCTTCGGCGCCGAGGCCACGCTCTACCGGCTCGCGGCGCAGCTGGAGCGGGCCCGTCCCTGGATGGACCGGTTGCCGCCGCTGGCTCGGGCGCCCTGAGGTCTCCGTCCGACAAGCGAAAGGGCCGGGCATGGTGCCCGGCCCTCGCTGCGTTCCCCGGGGGGAACGGCTTACTTCATGTGCTTGCTCACCAGTTTGGTCATCTCGAACATGTTGACGGTGGCCTTGCCGCCGAAGACCACCTTGAGCGCCGCATCGGCGTTGATGTTCCGGCGATTCTTCTTGTCCTGGAGATTCCGCCTCTTGATGTACTGCCAGAGCTTCTTGGTGACTTCGGTCCGGGGAATCGGCTTGGAGCCGACAATTTCGCTGAGCGCCGCGTCGGGCTGCATCGGCTTCATGAACGCCGCACTCGGCTTCCGCTTGGTGGTCTTCCGGGCGACCTTCTTCTTCGCGGACTTCTTGGCGGCCTTCTTCTTTTTCGCCATCGATAAGTCTCCTGTCGAGGGTCCGAACGTGACCTGCGGGGGCGCAACGAAGTACTCCCGGATGCAAAAGTTAAGCATCTTCTCTCTGGACACAATAGGGAAAAACTCGATTTTCCCTCGGAAAGCACCTCATGCGCCCCCTTTTGGCCCTCTGGCTCCTCCTTTCCGCCCTCGGGGCGCGCCCCACGGTGGCCCAGGCGGGACGGTCGCTCCGAGAACAGCTCCTCCAGGTGGAAGACCGCCGCGCCCCCTCGGCCGCGGACCTTTCCCTCTTGAAACGGAGTCTGCGCCACCCCGACACGGCCGTGGTGCTCCGGTCGATCCGAGCACTCGGACGCCTGGAGCGGCCGGGCGTCGCGTCGTCGCTGATTCCGCTGCTTGGGCACGCCTCAGGGCCGATCCGTGCGCAGGCAGCTGAGGCGGTAGCGCAGGCGGCGCAGGGGTTCCGGGGGGATTCGTCCCCCCCCCACCGGGGCGCCGTATGGCACGAGATCGTCGCGGCACTCTCGGCGAGAGCCGCACTCGAGCAAGACCCCGGCGTCGCCGGCATGATCGCGCTCTCCCTCGGCCGGCTGCCCTACGTCACCGGTGAGGAGATTGTCTCCGCGAGAGAAACCCTGCTGCGGCTGGCCCGCTTCCTCGGGGAAAACCGGGGCGAGGCGAGGAATGCGGTGCGTGGGCTCGAGACGCTGGTCCGGGCGACCTGGTGGCAGGTTCCCCCCGATACGGCGCTGGTGTCCCTGCTCCGGGCACTCGCCGCCAGCGCGGCCGATGAGCCCAGCCGCCGCCACGCGCTCGGGGCGCTGCTCGCGGCGCAGATGGCCGATTCCGGCACGATCCGCCACATGCTCACCTCCAGCGACCCGCAGAGCCGCCGCCTCGCCGCCACCGGGCTCGCGGGGATTCCCGCCGGTGCCGAGCGGGACCGACTGCTGGGAGCGGCGCTCTCCGAATCCGCAGCGATGGTGCGGATCGAGGCGCTTCGCGCGGCGGCCCGCCTGCAGGGAACGGCCGCCTGCTCCCACCTCGGAGCGGCGGCGGCGGATCGCGTCTCCTCGGTGTCGCTCATGGCGATCGACCTGCTCGCCGGATGCGCCGGGGATTCCGCGGCGGTGGGCATCCTCACCGGGGCGGTGTCCCCCGCCCCGGGGGAAAGCTGGCATCGCTCGGCCCACGCATTGGTGAGCCTGGCCCGGGTTGCCCCGGAGCGCGCCCGCGCGGCGGTGGCGGGCGCCGGTGCGCTCCCTTGGTGGCAATCCCGTATGTACGCCGCGCGCGCCGCGGCGCTGATGAAGGACACTGCGGCCCTGCTGCGCCTGGCCTCCGATAGCGTGGCCAACGTGCGGGAAGCGGCCATCGTCGGACTCGCGGCCGTGAGCAGGCACGCCGCCGACAGCGTATATCGCATCGCGCTCACTGCGACGGATTATCAGCTGGTCCTCGGTGCCGCCGCGGCGCTCGCCGGCAGCCCTGCGCGAGAGGAGGCGGAGGCGGCGCTGCGGCTCGCATTGGACCG
>JAYUAL010000295.1:0-9692 GCA_043741355.1 Gemmatimonadales bacterium
CGCCAAGCTCGATGAGCGGGACTATATCATTCGAGGGTGACCCCCAAGGTGTTACCCATGTTGCCGGACAACTCTGTTACCTATGTCCCCGGTTGCTCATGCACTTCCCGCCGACTTATCCTTCCTCCTGACATCGTTAGGCGTGGGCCTTGGTCAGGTATCGCTTGGCTTGTAGGGTCAACGCTGCTCCTCGGGACGAATTAGTGCCTCGCATGGCCGGCTACTCACCTGCCTTCGTCATCGCGGATGCATAGGGATCCCCCGGCCGGCGTAGATTGTTCCGCCCCTCACCGCGCGCCCACCAGCTGAAACCCGGCCCAGAAGCGGGGATGCTCGAATCCCGGCCGGGCCCGCACGTCGGTTTGAGCCCGCCGTAGCGCTTCCGCCTTGTCGGCGTGATCCGCGTCATCGAGCAGGTGAACGTAAAACCGCTCCATCAGCAGGCGCGTCGCCAGATCCGAGACGTTCCAGAGGGACACCAGCACGCTCCGCGCGCCCTTCGCCAGGAACGCGCGCTGCAATCCCACGGTGCCTTCGGCCTGCTTGAGATCTCCTAACCCGGTCTGGCACGCGCTGAGCGCCACCAGATCGGCGGTCAGCCGGACGCTGGGATCGTCGAGGATTTCCCCGACCGTCAATAGCCCATCGTTCAGCGAATCCGCTGCGAAGGCCACGAACGAATTGCGCGCCTGGCCCTCGGTCGCATAGGCATACCCGTGCGTGGCGAAGTGCACGATCGCGGCCTCCGGCAAGCGGCGCCGGATGGCGGTCTCGGAGGCGGCAACGCCCCCCAGCATCACGGTGTGGAGTCGCGTGGCGATCGCGCCTGCCTCGGCCTCCGCGCCGGGAAGCGGGGTGAGCTGGGCTCGTTCGCCGTTGCCCGCCTGGACCGCCGGCATGAAGGGATTGCCGACGACCAGAGCCTGGCCGGACGCTGCAGCCGGCCTGGGGCGGGTCTCAGCCGCAACCGCCGTCGCGAGCGAGGGTGAATAGCGCAACGCCATGTCGGCTCCCAGCAACCCGCTCCCCGAGCGCCAGGGCAGCGCGTTGAAGGGAATCAGCGCGAGGACTCCCTGGGGGACGATCAACAGCTCCCGGCTGTTCGCTATGGCTTGCTCCACCGCGGGAGGCAGCAGGACCCGGGCGAGCCCCGAGGCCGCCGAGCGCCACCGGCTTCCCGTAGGAGGGGTAGAGGCGGGTCCCCTGACGGCGTCTGGCTCGAGCGCGATACCCCGCGAAGCGAGGCGAGAGCCGCCCGCATTCACCCCGAGGTCGCCGCGGAAAGCCGCCACCAGCGCCTCCAGACTGTCCCGTCGAATCGCCATCCGGTGGACCTGCAACCCGCTCCCCGCGCTCGCGGTCCAGGCGGTCAAGGTGTCCGGCGAGAGGTGATAGACCAGTATCGAGGTGCCGTTGCGCGTGGCGCCGCGGACGAGCTCCTCTCCCCACGCCACCAGGTCCTTGCCGACGGCGCCGCTGTCCGCCGCGCGATTCATCATGTCGAGCAACGCTTGCGCACGTCCGCGCTCGCTGGCGGCCAGGGCGCCGATCGCGGCCCGCGCGGCACCGATCTCCGCCGCGCGATCGAGCCAGGCTCCGGTCCACGCGTCATACAATTCGAATTCCTTTTCCCCGAACGTGGTGCGATTGAAATCTCCTCCGGCACTGAGCGCGACCTGCCGCTTGATCGCGGCGGCGGAGTCGAAGTAGGCAACCGCGCTCGCCAGGTTTCGCTGCGATTGGAAGACCAGGCCGAGCATCAGCAGCGAGGTGCCTTCCCCCGGCAAATCCCCGATTTTCCGACTCAGCTCCAGATCCCGGTGCAGGTAGGCGGCGGCGGAATCCAACTCGTGCCGGAGCTGAAACACGTACCCGATCGCGTTGAGTGCCGCGCTCTCGAGCGCCGGATACTCGATCTCGGTGGCAATCGCATAGGCCTTTCGGGCGGCGTCCAGCGAGGAGTCGGCGTGGCCTTGTTCGGCGTAGACCTTGGCGATATTCACCAGAGCGATGCCTTCGCCGCGCCGGTTTTCCAGTGCGCGGTGCAGCTCCAACACCCGCCGGTAGGCCGCGGCCGCCGAGTCGAGTTGCCGGTGTTTCGTGAGGACGATGCCGAGATTGCCGAGGGCGCGGGCTTCGGTGCGCCGATCGTTTACGTCTCGGGACCGCCGGATGGCCTCGCGATAGTAGGCCGTGGCGGAATCGGCCTGACCAAGCTGGTCCAGCGTGTTGCCGATATCGAGCAACACTTGGCGCTGGCCCAGCGGATCGGCTGCCCGCGTGGTGGCGTCGTACGCCAGCCGGTAGTAACTGAGCGCCGAATCCGCCTGGCCCCGATGATTGAAGAGCACGCCGAGATTCTGCAACGCCGCGGCGATGAGGGTATCGCTGTGCTGCTCTCGCCCGATGCGCCAGGCCTGCCCCGCATAGGCCAGCGCCGAGTCCGCATGGCCCAGGTCATCATGGATGACGGCGAGGCTGTTGAGAATCTCACCCTCGGTGCGGTAGTCGCCCCCCCGGCGCACCAGCGCGATCGTTGCCTGGAGCCAGGCGAAGGCCGAATCGGCCCGGGAAAGCGCGATGTACAGGTTGCCGAGGTTCTGGGTTGGTTGCGACTCGAGCAGCGGATCACCGGTCAAACGTGCCAGCGCACGCGCGCGGTGATAGGTGGCAATCGCGGAATCGGCCTGACCCAGGGCTTCAAAGGAAGGCGCCAGCACTCCGGCCAGGCTCCGGACCGCGCCGGCGGTGTCGCCCGCCTGGAGTCGGAGCGGAAAGGCTCGCAGCGCGTAGCGGCGCGCGGAATCCGGTTCGCCGAGTTGGTACCATGCGGCGCCGATCCGGCTCAAGGCCTCGCCTTCACCTCTGCGGTCCCCGAGGCGGTGAAACACCGCCGCGGCCTCGGCGCGTAACTTGATGGCCGCTCGGTAGCCGTCCGGTGTGGAGCCCGCCGACGCGGCGGTCGCGGCGGCCAGCAGCGCCTTGGCGGAATCGCCGGGAGCCGATTGGGCCGGGAGCCCGCCCGCCGGTAAAGCGACCAGCCCGAGCACGCCGAGCCGGAGCAGCGATTTCAGGAGCCGGCTCGCCATCAACGCGCTCCCACCAGTTGAAAGGCCGCCCAGTAACGCGGATGTTCGAATCCCGGCGTCTTCCGCACCTCGTCCTGCGAGCGCCGGAGCGCCTCCGCCTTGGAAGGCTGATCCGAATCCTCGAGCCAGTGCCGATAGAAGCCAATCATCAGCTTCTGGGTCGCCACGTCCGACACGCTCCACAGACTGACCAGCACGCTGCGCGCGCCCCTCGCCAGCAAGGCTCGCTGCAGTCCGACGGTGCCCTCGGCCTGCTTCAGATCACCAAGTCCGGTCTGGCACGCGCTGAGCACGATGAGCTCGGCGCTGAGTGACAGTGTCGGGTCGTCGAGGATCTCGCCCACCGAAAGCCGGCCGTCCTGATTGCCGTCGGGTGCCAGCGCAATGAACGATTGCCGGGCCCGCGCCTCCGTGGAGTACGCGAATCCATGCGTGGCCAGGTGAACGAGCGGAGCCGCGGGCAGGCGTCGGCGAATCTCGCTCTCCGTTGCCGCACCGCCAAAGAGAGCTGTGGTGCCCAGCTGCGCCGCGATCTCGCGTCCCTCGGCTTCGGCACCGGGAAGCGAGGAGAGCGCACTCCGCGCCCCACCCGTACCGGTGACCTCCGGCATAGAAGGATTGCCCGCGACCAGTGCGCGGCTAAGCGCTGATTTTCGCGCCGCTCGGTCCGGCGGCAGTCCGGCACGTGTTTCCGACTGCGCCAGGGTTGCCAGCGACGTGGCGTAACGCAGCGCATACCGGGAACCGAGCGCCTCGCGGGTGGACCCCAGCGGCAGCGCGGCGAACGGCACCAGCGCAAGCGCTCCCTGCGGCACGATCACGATCTCCCTCACATTGCGCACCTGCTCCTGGACCTGAGCCGGCAGCAGGAGCGCGGCAAGGTCCCGTCCCGCGTCGCTCCAGGTGCGCCCGACTGGGGTCTTGGACGACTCGGCCGGCGGGGATCCGAGGTCCAGGTCCAGGCCCCGAGCGGCCAGAAGCATCGGCCCGGCTTCCGCATCGAAGCCTCGCCGCATGTCACCGATCAGGACCGCAAGGCTGTCCCGCGGCACCGGGCGCCGGACCAGAGTGACGGATCCGCTTGGTGACAAAACCCACACCAGGAGGGTGTCGCGGGTAGCCAGGTAGTACAGGGCCGCCGCGCCGCTCCGGGTTACCGCGCGAGCCAGGCCGACTCCTTCGGCCGCCAGGTCGGCTCCCGGTTGATCCGTCGAGATGGAATCTCGAACCAGGCCAAGCAGAGCTTGCGCCCTGCTGCGTTCGGTGGCGGCCAGCGCGCTCCAGCTGGCGTTGGCCGGTGAGCCGTCCAGCTGTCCTTGCGCCAGCCAGGTGAGCGCCCATTCATCGTAGAGCTCCCCGAGTATCTCACCCAGAGAAATCCGGTTGACATCCGCCCCCGCGCGCGCGCGGAGTGCCGATCGCGCCGCGGCCGCCGAATCGAACAGCGCGAGCGCGATGCCCAGTTTCTTCTGCTCTCGGCTCGCCTCGGCAAGGCTGAGCAGCAAATCGCCTTCACCGCGCTTGTC
Source organism: Gemmatimonadales bacterium (assembly GCA_043741355.1). GTDB lineage: Bacteria > Gemmatimonadota > Gemmatimonadetes > Gemmatimonadales > GWC2-71-9 > JABFSM01. Next base: position 4,616 of record JAYUAL010000295.1, read on the forward strand.
CTTGGCGCCGCGCGCCAGCGCCAGGCCGGTCTTGAACGCAGCCTCCGCCGAATCGGGACGTCCGAGGCCCATGAAGATGATGCCGAGGTTGTTCAGCGCGGTGAGCTCGTTGGCGGGCGCATGCACCTGTCGGGCAATGACCAGCGCGATCCGGAGGTACACCAGCGCCGAATCGGGCATCCCGAGGTGGATGTACTGCTCACCGATGTTGTTCGCGGTGATCCCCTGGCCGCGCACGTTGCCCACCGCACGCCTGAGCTCGTACGCGGCCTTCGAGGTGCGCAGGGCGGAATCGAGCTTGCCTTGATCCTTGAGGACGTTGCTGATGTTGTTGAGGATGATCCCCAGCAGCGTTCGGTTGTCGATGGCCTGGGCCAGGTCGTAGGCCTGACCGAGATAGACCAGGGCCGAGTCCGGCTGGCCAAGTCGTCGGAACAGAATGCCCAGGCTGTTGAGGCTGGTGCTCTGTCCCGCCCGGTCACCCAGGTCCCGGCGCAGCACCAGTGACTGGCGCTGGTAGACTACTGCCGAGTCGGCCAGCCCCATGTCGTCGAAGGTCCGGGCCAGGTTGGAGAGCACGATGGCCTCCCCGTTGCGGTCCTTCACCGAGCGCTTGAGGATCACCGCTCGGCCATAGATCGCCAGCGCGGAGTCGGTCTGCCCCATGTCCATATAGGAGAGGCCGAGATTGTTCAGCGTCGCGCTCTCCCCCTTCGGATCCGGGGGGAGATCGGGGATGGCCAGCGCCATCCGGTAATAGGCTATCGCTGAGTCGGGATGTCCAAGATCTCGCATCACCGCGCCCACGTTGCTGAGCGCAGCCGCCTGGCTGCCGGGATCCTTGTCGCGCTGCCCCAGCCGATAAATCTCGTGATAGACTGAAAGCGCCGAGTCTCGTCGATCCAGCGCCTCGAGCGTCCAGCCGGACCGATTGAGCGCCTCTCGTTGGCCGTGTCCGTTCCCGAGCCCGCTGTAAATCGTTGCGGCTTGCCGATACAGCGCCAGAGCCTCGAGCTGACCTGGCCTCGCCTGGCTCTTTCGCAGCGTATCGGCCTTGGCGACGAGGGCCGCGGCACTATCGGGGAGGCTGCGTTGTGCCTCGGCGCGCTGAGCAGGGACGCCGGCAAAGAGGACCAGTAGGGTGCCCGCAAGACTCAGGCGGCGGGTGGGATCGAGCGGTGCGCTCATGCGGCCGGCTCTGTGGGGGATGGTCCTGCGCTGAGTGTCGCTCTTTCTGCGCTCCTTCGCTAGTTCTTGGCCACGCTCATACAATACCGGATCCGCTGGAGAACCCGGCTCGCACCGCGAATCTGGAACCCATCGGGAATCACTTGAGCTCCGCCAACCGCGGTGCGCCGCGCGGGATCCGCTCCCGAGAGCACCTCCCGCTGATTCAGGCAGACCCCGCCTCCCGCTTCCTCGAGTGCGGCCTTCCGAAGCCCCGGCGGCACCAGCGAATCGGATTCCAGCCGTTCCAGGACGTGGAAGTCGCGCGGATCACTTCCAAGGCCGACCGCTCCCGTCAGCCACGAGGTCGAGAAGCGATCGGTCACCTCGGCAACACCCGCCGCCAGCCGGCGGAGATCCGTCTCGCGGGCGCGGCCGCCTCGATGTCGCTCCACCTCGGCGAGCGGGAGCAGCACAAGGGCGCTCAGCATACGGAGGCCCGTGACCGGCCAGTACCGTCCCGGTGAGGCCAGCGCCACCTGGGCGATGACCCCGTTTTCTCCCAAGCGGTCGGCGGCCTCGGGAAGGTTCCCCCGTGCGGCTGCCAGGACCGCTCCCGCGGCATTCGCCTCCATCGCGCTTCGGATCGCGAGCGCCGCATTGCCTTCCTCGGGTAGACTCAGCCGGCCTGATTGAGCCAGCAACCGGAGTCGCCGGGTCCGGGGATGATCGGCGAGCACCTCGAGCAAGGCGAGCGTATCGGCGGGCAGCTCACCGGCCCGACGCAAGGCGTCCGCAACGAGTCTGGTGGTTGGGAGCGCGTCCGGGCGGCCTCCCAGCACGAGGCGCGGCTCGATCGGGTAGAGCGGAAGTCCACTGGGAGGGGCTTCCAGCAGCCCGGCAACCTGCGGAGGAGTCGTGGCCGCGCCGATTCCGGTATTCGGCAGATACGATCGCAGCGCGATCCGGCTGTCTGCCAGTGCGTTTCCCCCGGGATCTTGTTCCACGAACGCGGCCACTTTAGCCGTCTCGAGTCCGATTCGGCGAGCGAAGCTCCCGGCGACCAGAGTGGCACCGAGCAGCAGCGTCAGGCAGACGACGATCCAGCCCGTGAGCAGGGCAGCCGCGGACACAATCGCTCCGTGGTAGAGTCGCCCTGGAGGCGTGCCGGCAGGAGCCGGTCCCGGATCCCCAGGCACTTCGGCATACCACACGGCAACTTCCTTCTCACTCAGATCGGACGGCACCGCGAATGTGCCGGTGTGCGCCCGTCGCCACGCGGCACCGGTGGTCTGTCGCTCTCTGAGCACGAGAGCCAACGCTACCCCAATCGACGCCAGGAGGGGCACCGCCATCACCACGAGTTGTACCAGGCCCAGCGGCGGTCCACCCGCGGGCTCGAACGGAGACCCGACGGCGACCGAGACCGCCCACATCGCCAGGCAGGCAAAGATCCATCCCGCCCCCGAAAGAATCGCGACGTGGGCGAGCCGGCGAAATCGGCGAACCCGATCCCGGTCGGTGGAGCTCCTGGCGGCGAACTCTCCGGTGCCGGCAAGGAGCAGTCCGGTGCGCCCGTCGGGATCCGCCAGCGCATCCCCGACCGTGTCAAGTCGCCAGCCTCGCTCCCGCAGCGCGAGCGTCGTGTGTCGCGATCGCGCCAGCACACCGACCAGCAGGACGAGCCCGACACTGAGCGCGATCGCGCTCAGCAGCACCGCCGCTTGCCAGAAGACCACGGCCCCGCTGCTCGGCGCCGCGACCGTTTCAGTGGCGACCACATTGCCCGCGGCCCAGACCCTCCACCATCCCGCGGCTGTATGAATGCCCGCCAAAGGAAGGGCGAGTGTCACCGCGAGCACCGTCATCGCTCCGATCATCAGGATTGCCGCGCGCCGCAGCCATCGGCCCAGTCGCGGGAGATCGGCGAGTCCCGGAGGTGGCCAGAGGATCTCGTCCTCGGCCGACGGCAACAGCTCGGCGGCGAGCTGAGTGGCGGCAGGACGAGCCTCCGGCTCCTTGGCGAGGCAGCGGTCGACCAGACGAACGATGTCGTCCGAGATTCCCTTGCGCCGCTCGCGAAGCGGCACCGGTGCGTCGGACAGATGAGCCGCGCGCCATCCCGCCGGCGAATGGGCGCTGAAGGGCAGGGACCCGCTCAAGACCTCGTACGCCAGGACCCCGAGGCTGTACACATCGCTCGGCGGCCCGATGACGTCGCCGGAGGCCTGTTCCGGGCTCATGTACGGTGCCGTGCCGATGATCAGGCCCTCCTCGACCACCGGCTGGGCACCGCCGATGGCGCGAGGAGAAAGCGCCACGCTGATGCCGAAGTCCGCCACGAACGCGCGGCCGGTTGCCCGCTCGATCAGTATGTTCGACGGCTTGATGTCCCGATGAACCAGGTCGTGCTGGTGGGCCGCCGCGAGGGCGGCGGCTACGTCTCGCAGCAGGCGCCGGGCTCGGCGTTCGGGAAAGGGCCCGTGCTCGGCCAGGACCACGTCGAGCGCCGTGCCGTCGACGTACTGCATGATGATGAAGGACAACGGCGGGGAGCCGGCCGCTTCACCGACGGTATACACCTGCACGACGTTGGGATGAGTGAGTGCCGCGGCGGCTCTGGCCTCGTGCTCGAAGCGGACCCGGAACCGGTCGTCTCGGGCCAGGGCCGAAGCCAGAACCTTCACCGCCACCACCCGGCCGAGCGCCACCTCGGTGGCCAAATAGACCGCGCCCATTCCCCCCTCACCCAGGAGCCGAATCAGCTCGTACTTCGGGCCGAGAGCCGCTTCGAGTGCGGCCCGGATTTTCGGCTTGATCGGTGGGGGAGGGTCGGTGATGGTCACCCGCTCAGTTGCTCGACATCACGAAGTATGTCGGGGGGCCGGCGTTGCGGATGCGGAGCGTCATTTTCCCCCGCGTCTCCTGCGTCCAGCGGATCGAGCAGGTTCCGGCAAGACTCTTTCCCCGAATCGCCGGGTGCTCTGAGCCTGGGGCCTCGTAGAGGGCGCATTGCAGCACGGATCCGGTCTTGCCGGCGGCCACCTGGAGCATGTTCGGGTTCTGGCCTCCTTCGAACTCGATCGTGTAATTCGCTTCCGCGCCCGCGCCCAGATAGGAGTCCGCCCAGAGGGGCCCGCCCGCCGCGCCCCGGGTTACCGGAATCGAATCGGGCAGCTGCAGCAGCCAGGCGGCATAGTCCGCGGTAGCCCAGTCGCCCTGGTCGGCCGCAATGCTCGAGGCCAGCCGGAGCAGCGCGGTGCTGTTGAGCTCCCCCTCCCAGGCACCCCTGGGGCCGGGAGCCGGGCCCACTCGCTCTACTCGGGCGCTGCCGCGCTCGGCCATTCGAAGAATCTCGGCGGCGGCCATCACGGTCCGGGCAGTGTGATGGGCCGCGCCGTCCGCGGCCAGGCGGACCGCGGTTTCGGTCAGGCTGATGGGGCGCGGCTTGGGAGGGGCGTGCAACTGGGCCGCGACCTGCGGGACGCCGATCAGCAGGATCATGGCGGGGAGTAATCTCATGCTATGCCTCCGGGATCAGGCATCTGAATCTACCTCGCCAAGCACAAGGCGGGTCCCGGCCGCGAGCCGGGACCGGTCGTCCCCGCGTCCTGCGGCGGTCCTAGCTGTGTTTGGCCGCGGCCAGGAGGGTTTCGATGCTGGTGTTCGCTGCCGGGCGTAATCCGAATCCGCTTGAGGCTGCCCTGGTCCGGCACCACGAACGTCAGCACCCCGTCGGCCCCCACCTCCCACCAGTTGGGCCGATTGGTCGTGAGCGCCGAGAAATCGAACCGCGACACCTCCTTGCCGTCCCGCCTCGAGCTTCCGATCCCGCGCCTCGAAGATCTCCTGCTGGCGGCCCTCGAGCCGCGTCTGCGGGGTCACGTACCCGATCGCGCTGTGCAGCCGT
>JAYUAL010000296.1:0-21300 GCA_043741355.1 Gemmatimonadales bacterium
TCCACCACCGCGTCCTGCCCCACGATCCGCTGGGCGACCTGTTTCCGGAGTGCGGACACGGCGTTCGCAAGCCGGGCCAGCTGCTGGACGTCCGACGTCGCGTCTGCGGGGTGCGTGGTTGTCATTGAGCCGTCGGGAGGTCGGTAGGTCGGTAAGTCGGTAGAGGAACACCGGGGGACAATCATCCTACGTGCCGGTCTGACAAGTAGTTGCCCCGGCTGGGAGATTACCCCCGAACCGACCCTCCGGGGAAGCCCGGAATCGCTTGCGAAATATTTCACAAGCGCGTATTTTTCGCCCGGATATGGAGCCGGAACCGCCGGATCGCGCCATCGGCCAGGGCTACAAATACCTGGGAGCCGGACTCCGGTTCGGCGGCGCCATCGTGATGTTCCTGCTGGCGGGTTTGGGCTTGGACACCTGGCTGCACACCAAGCCACTGTTCATTCTGGTGGGGACATTCGTGGGTGCGGGACTGGGCTTCCTGAGCATCTGGCGGGAGCTCAAAGCGGACCCGGCGAATCGGGGGACGTGGCGGGGCGGGCGGGCGGACGGTGGGGACGGTGAGGACGGACTGAAGCGGTGATCCCGACGCTGCTGATAGGGGTCCTTCTCGGCGGGGTGATCTCCGGGGTGTCGTACCGGATCTGGGGCACCCAGGGAGCGGTGGCGGCGGGTATCTTTGCCGGCCTGGCACTGCTGATTCAGCTCGCGGCGATTGCGCTCATCCAGCCGGCGAAGCAGGCCCCGCCCAAGCGGTTCATCAAGCGGTGGGGGATGGGAATGGGACTCCGGTTCCTGGGCGTGGTGGCCATCGCGGTCGCGGCCGGGCTCGACCAGGCCCACTTCCCGCCAATACCGACGGCCGTCGGATTTCTGGGGGTGCTGCTGCCCCTGCTCTTATTCGAGGTACGACTGGTCCGATGATCCAGGCCGGGGAGCAGCTCGACATTGGCGAGATGGTGATGCACCACACGGCGGATGCCTACGCCCTGGATTTCGCGCCGTTCTTTGAGATCCGCTGGCACCGCTGGCCCGACATCCACATCGGGTCGATGGCCCTCAACCTGACGCCCACCAAGCACGTGGTCTTCCTGTTCATCGCGGCGGCACTGGTGTTCCTTACAATGTGGACCGCGGGCCGCGCGCTGCGGAAGCAGCAGGCCGGACAGAACGCGCCCCGAGGGTTCGCCGCCGCGATCGAAGGACTGGTGCTGTTCGTTCGCGACGAGATCGCCATCGCCAACATCGGGCACGGCGGGGCCAAGTTCGCCCCGTTGATCATGACGCTCTTCTTCTTCATCCTCTACTCCAACCTGCTGGGCCTGCTGCCCTGGGGCGCCAGTCCGACCGGCAATGTGGCGGTGACGGGCGCCCTGGCCATCGTGGTATTCCTCACAGTGGAGGTGGCCGGATTCATCAAGCTGGGCGCCAGGGGCTACATGCGCACGGTCTTCCCGGTGATCCCGGGACTGGGCGGCGTCGGAGGCACGGTGATGTCGGTGGCCATGGCGCCGATCGAGGTGCTGGGCAAGTTCGTCAAGCCGTTCGCGCTGGCGGTGCGGCTCTTCGGCAATATGACGGCGGGGCACTTCGTCATCCTGTCACTCTTCGGGATCGTGTTCCTCTTCGGCCACCTCGGGGTATGGAGCTACGGCATCGCCGGGGTGACGGTGGCTCTGGTGGTGGGCATCATGCTGCTGGAGCTGTTCGTGGCGGTGCTGCAGGCGTACGTGTTTGCGCTGCTGGCGGCGGTTTTCATCGGCCTTATGCAACATGAGCACTAAGGGGAGCAGGTAGCAGGGAGCGGTAACAACATGCAGTTGCCCCTTGCCGCTCCCCGCTCCCCGCTCACCGAAACGGAACCCGGCGGGCGCGCAGCAGCCGGCCTCCACGTACCTGATCGAGGGATCAGGGAAGTCCGCTGCCTTCGGGCACTGGCGGACCACGACAGGGACGGGCCGGCCGGAGAGACGGCCCCGACCGCGGGCGGCGCAACATGCAGTTCACTCTCCAACAGCAAGGACGTACGACATGCTGAACATGCTTCTGCTGTTCCAGGCGATGGACGCGGTCGCCGCCAAGAACTACAACAGCCTGCTCGGCGCCGGCATCGGCATCGGGCTGGCCATCGTCGGCGCCGGCATCGGCCTGGGCAAGATCGGCGGCATGGCGGTCGAGGCCATCGCCCGCCAGCCCGAAGCGGTCGGTGAGATCCGCGGCGCGGCGCTCCTCTTCGCGGTGCTCCTCGAGGGCGCCACGATCATCGCGCTGGTCTTCGCCCTGCTCTTCAAGTTCGTGAAGTGACCATGCTGGCGGCACTGTGGCTGGTCCAGGAGCATGCGGCCGAGGGGGCGAAATCGCCGTCGCCGTTCGATGTGAATTTCGGCCTGTTTTTCTGGACCTGGGTCGTCTTCTTCATCCTGCTCTGGGTCTTGAAGAAGTTCGCCTGGCCGGGGATTCTCAAGAACACGCTGGAGCGGGAAGAGAAGATCAAGGCTCAGTTGGCCGACGCGGAGCGGCTCAGCACCGAGGCCAAGGCCGCCCTCGCCGAGGCACAGCGGCTGCAGGCCACCACCCGCGCCGAGGCCCAGCAGCTGCTGGCCGAAGCCAAGGCGGCGGTCGAGAAGGAGAAGGCCTCGCTGGTGGACAAGGTGCGCCACGAGCAGGAGGCGGTAGTGGAGCGGGCCCGGCGGGATATCACCGCGGAGCGCGACAAGGCCATCAGCGAGCTCCGCCGCGAGGCGGTAGACTTGGCGCTCGGCGCCGCGGCCAAGGTGATCGGCCAGCGGCTCGACTCCGACGCAGACAAGAAGATCGTGCTCGAATACCTCGCGAAAGTGGAGAGCCATTGAGGCCCGCCTCGATTGCCTTGAACTACGCCGAGGCGCTGTTTGCCCTCGGCGAGAAGAGCGGCCGGAGCGAGGAATACGCCGGCCTGCTCGAGGCGATTGCGTCCGCGGTGGACAGCTCGCCCCGGGCGCAGGACGTGCTGATGTCGCCCAAGGTGACCAAGACCAAGAAGGCGGAGATCCTGGCGGCGGCGCTGCCGGGGGCTCCGAAGGAGTTCGTGCTGTTCCTGACCGCGGTGGTCAAGCGGGGCCGCCAGCTCCTGTTCGGGGAGATGGCCAATCAGTACCGCGGGCTGCTGGACGTGAAGCACAACCGGGTTCGGGCCGGCATCACGCTGGCCCGGACGCCGGATGCCGCCATGCGGGTCTCCATCGTCCAGGCGCTGGAGAAGGCGCTGGGCAAGGAAGTGATGGCGGGATTCGCGGTGGACCCCGAGATCCTGGGCGGCGCGGTGATCCGGGTGGGAGACCGGGTGCTGGATGGGTCGGTGCGCCGGAAGCTGGCCCAGTTGCGCCGGCAGCTTCTCGCCAAGTAGCATCAATCCATGCCAAAAAAGCCGGAACCACCCGCCCAGGACCCGAACCTCGAAGGGTTCCGGGCCATCCTCGAGAAGAAGAAGCAGGCCAAAGCCGCGGCCGAAGTCGCGAAACCGGCGGACCTTACCCACAAGCAGAAGCCCCGAGCGAAGCCTCAGATGCGGCGGAGGCCGTAGCTTCCTTCCTTCCGGGCTAGGGGCGGGCCTTGGGCTCCGCGAGCAGGGCTGACATCCGCTGCTTCACCTCCGTCACCGCCGGCTGCAGGTCAGGGTCGGCGTTCTTCCACAGCGCGGTAAACTTGCCGTAGTACTCCAGCGCCTTGTCCCGGTTGCCTTTTTCCTGGTAGAGCGAGCCGAGCCGGCGGTAGGCGTTGGGCATGTTGTACCCGCGGCCCGCGGGCCCACGCTCCGGGAGGGTGACGTACCCCTCGTAGCCGGCGAGCGCCGAATCGGCCTGTCCCATGTCGTCGAAGGCGCGGGCCTGTTCGTAGAGAGCGGTGATGTTGCCGCCGGCCTTCGCGCGAAATTCGCGAAACCCGGCGATGGCCTGGGCATATTGCTGCTTCCCATAGGCCATCAGGGCGCCGGAGTAGATCCGCTCGGAGGCACCCTTGCGAACGTCCGCGGGAACCACCCGGTCATACTCCGCCAGCAGGCGCTCCGCCCGGCCGGTCTCTCCCATTCTCACGTAGAAATCGCTCAGGGCCAGGTAGGGCCGGTCCAACGGATCGAGCGAATCGAGCGGAAGCTTTCCGAGCAGCGAATCCACGCGCTTGAGGGCCAGCTCGGGGTGACGGCGGAACTCCGATTCGGTGGCGGCGTATTCGATGCCGGCGACCATTGCCGCCGACTTCGCGCCCATCCCCCGGGCGATCTCCAGCTCGGCCAGCTCCTCCTGGTCGGCCCGGGCGACTTGACCCCGGATCCGGAAAACGTTGGCGCGCTGATGGTGGGAGCGCGCCTGCCCACTGGGATCGCTGCGCTGCCCGGCGGAGTCGGCGTAGGCGCGGGCCAGGTCGTACTTGCCTTCGGCGAAGGCCAGCTGGAAGGCGTTGGAAAACCGCTGCGGGTTCCCCGGCTGGACCTTGCCCCATTGCTGCTGGAGACTGTCGGCCTTGGCGAATTTCCCCTGCAGGACCAGCGCCTCGATGGCGTTGAACCAGAGCACCCCGACCTGCGGCGACACGGCCACGCCGTGCAGCGCCACCTCCTCCGCCTCCGCATGGCGTCCCCGGACGTTCAGCTCTCTCGCCAGATTGTTGAGCGAGGTGGTTTCGTCGGGCCAGGTCTCCAGTACCTGACGGTAGGCGGCGATGACCTTGTCGGAATCGTAGTCAGCGACCCAGTAGTAAAAGGCAATGGCCTGGAGCCGTTCCAGCTCGGGCAGCCGGTCCTTGAGCTGGAAGGCCCGGCGGGTTTCCGCGATCACTCGGGCGTTGTCAGTGCCCATGTTGCTGACGATCGCCGCCATTTTCCGGTGGGCCATGGCGAAATTGGAATCGAGCCGGATGGCCTCCTCGAGGAGATCCCGTGCCTTGACCTCATGGCCTTCGTCGGCGGCGCGGTTGGCCTGGGAATACTTGCGGAGTGCTTCGAGGGAGGCGGTGGTCACCGCCTCCAGCGGCTGGCCGCCCCGGATGGTCCGGAGCGATTCGCCGATCCCTTCGCGCACCTTCTTCGACAGTCTGTCCACCGCGGCAATGAGGCCGCTCGCGTCCCTGGCGGTTTCCCGCTCGGCCAGCAGCGTGGCACCGTCTTTGGTGGCCACCAGCCGGACCGAGAGTACGAAGCCCCCGCCGAGCGAGGCGATCTCGCCGGTGACCACCGCCGCGGCGCCGGCGCGCTCGGCCACTTCACGGGCCACCTGCGCGGTGAGCGCTGCCGCAGGATCCTTTTCCATCCGGCGCAAGGCCGCGGCCACGTCGCCGGTTTCGAGGAGCCGGACCATCGGCGACCGGGCCAGATCGATGCGCAGCGCCTCGGTCACCGACTGTGCCACCGTGGAATCGGAGGTGCGGTTCTCGAAGTCGGCCACCACCAGCGGATCGCGGGCCTTGATGACGCCGGCGGACAGCAGGGTTGCGAACGGGCCCACGCCGGCGGCTCGGAGCGCCATGAATGCGGCGGCGCCCACGGCGAGCCCAGCGAAGGCGAGCCCGCCACCGGTGAGTGCTTTCCGCCAGGTGAGGAGCCCGCCGATTCCGGCCTCCGCGGCCGGGATGGCCGTCCCGGTGGTGCGGGCGAGCAGGCGTTTCCGCTCCCGGAGACTGGTGGCGAGGATAATCGGCAAGCCGGCGAGCAGGAGGCCCACCGCGGTGTAGAGCACCCACCCGGGCAGCCCGATCCGGTTGACCAGGAGGTTCACGCCGGCCAGCACCACGAGGGAGCCGACCCCGAACAGCAGCGCCACCCGCACCGGATGACCCTGACGGAGCGCGGCCTCGGTGCCGGAGGAGACGACCGGAACCGCGCCGGTGGGCGCGGTGCCGCCGCTCGGTGTGAGCAGGGCGTCGAGGTGGGGCATCAGATCGTCGGCCGATTGCCAGCGATCCGCCGCCCGCTTTTCGAGGCAGCGCATGACGATGGCGTTGAGCGCGGCGGGCACCGCGGGGCGGTGGCTGGCGACCGGCGCGGGGGTCTGGGTGATGTGCGCAGCGAGGATGGCCTGCGCGCTCATCCCCGAGAAGGGCGGCTGGCCGGCCAGCATTTCGTAGGCCATCGCTCCCAGGGCGTAGAGATCGGCGCGGTGGTCTACGTGCGGATCGGCGGAAGCCTGCTCCGGCGCCATGTACGCTGGGGTGCCCAGCGCCAGGCCGAGCGAGGTCAGGGTGTGGTCTCGGCTCGACTCGCTCACCGCCTTGGCCACGCCGAAGTCGGTGACCAGCGCGTGGCGGCCGGAGAGCAGCACGTTGTCGGGCTTGATGTCCCGGTGGACCACCCCCTGTCCGTGGGCGTAGGCCAGCGCGTCGGCCACTTCGCGGAGGATCCGCGCGGTCTCCGCGACCGGGAGCTCGCCGCCGCGGGCCAGCTTGACCCGGAGCGACTCGCCCTCGATGAACGGCATGGCGAACCAGAGGACGTCGCCCGCGGCGCCGGCGGCGAGCAGCGGGACAATGTGGGGATGGTTGAGCCGCGCGGCGAGCTGGATTTCGCGGCGGAAGCGGTCCTGGTTGACGCCGGACACCATCTCCGGGGGCAGGACCTTGATGACGACCTTACGGTTGAGCGCGGTTTCCTCGGCCAGGAAAACGCGGCTCATGCCGCCGCCGCCGAGCTCGCGCTCGAGGCGGTACTGGGAACCCAGGCTGGACTGGAGCCGGTCCTGAAATTCGGACAATAAACCGCCGGAAGCAGAAGACTGGATGAATGTACGCCGCTGCCCCGGGGCGCGGCCAGAGCGAGGGGCGGCCCTGGGTGCGGGCTCCTAGCGCCCGGGCTCCGCGAGCAGATCCGCGATGCGGCGCTTGGCTTCCTTCACGCGCGGCTGGAGCTCGGGATCGGCCTCGCGCCACAGATCGGTGAAGCGCCCGTAAAAATCAACGGCCTTGGTCTTGTCGCCTTTTGCTTCGTAGAGCTCGCCGAGTCGGAAGTACGCGTCGGCTTGCTCGAGAAAATACTGGCCGCCTTCCCACGAGGCTTCGCCGGCCTCCGCCCATTTGCTGTAATACACCAGGGCGGAGTCGGGCATGCCGAGACGATCGAATGCCGCGGCCATCCGCGCCTCGACGCAGAAACCGCAAACGACCTCGGCCTTCCTGAAGCCCGCGATTGCCTGGGGGAGCGACTCCTCCCGCATCGAGAGGACGAGGCCCCGCGCCATTTCCCGGAGGTATTTCCCGAATCGGCGGGGAGTGCCCCCCAGGTTCCGGTCCAGCTGGTCCAGCATCCGACCGGCCAGCTCACGGTCCCCGGCCGTTACCGCCGCCCGGACCGCCACGACCATGGGCCGCTCCCGTTCGGGGAGCTGTTCCAGCGGGTTGACCCGCAGGACCTCGTCGAGCTGGGCCTTGGCCGCCCGGCGATCGTTTCGGTAGCGGGTCCCCGCGATCACTCGCTGCAGCCGAGCGACCAGCGCCCGTGCCGGCCTTCCGCTTCCGGTCCGCAGCTCGACCAGCCTTTCGAACGTACGATTTGCCTCGGCCATCTTGCCCCGTACGGCCAGCACCCCCGCGAAGATGTTCAGAAACCCCTCGTAGGCGACGGGATTGGCCTGATAACGGGGAATCGCGACTCTGAGCCGGGCTTCGGCGGCGGTGAAATCCCGTTGTCCCAGCTCGAGGAACAACTCGGAATTCTCCAGGGACGGTCCGGGAGGGAATCGCTGCTTGATCTGGCTCAGAGTGGCGGCCGCCGAATCGAACCGTCCCAGACTGATCTGCAGCCCAAGGACGTTTCGCCATATCAGCGAGTTTTCCGGCTCGAGCGCGACCGCCCGTCGCAAGGCTTGCTCCTCGAGCTCCCTGCTGCCGGCCACCTCGTAGATCACGCCCAGGTTGTTCCAGGCCCAGCTATCGTCGGGAAACTCCGCCAGCAGCGACTGAAGCGCTGCCGCCGCGCTGTCATTCGATCCGAGGACGTCGGAATAGTACGAATTCTCGGTAAGCTTCCGTTCCCGGAAGGTGAGACGGTCGCGCATCAGGAACGCCCGGGTGAGGGCCTCATCGGCCCGCGCAGGACGCTCATTGGTGTTGGCCAGCATGGTGCCGAGTTTCCTCCAGGCCATCGCGAACCCGGTGTCGATAGCCACGGCGTCCTCGAGGAGCCCGATCGCGCCTGGGTCATCGCCCTGATATTGGACCCGAAGCGCCTGGGAGTACTTGCGGAGCGCGTCGAGCGAGCCGGTAGTCACCTCCGCGAGGGGAGGGTTCCCCCGGATGGACCGCAACGATTCCCCGATCTTGTTTCGGAGCTGCTTGGACACCTTGTCCACCGCATCGAGGATGGCGGTGGAGTCCTTCGCCGTGGCGCGCGCGGTGAACAGCACCGTGCCGGATTCGGCGCTGACCAGTTGTGCCGAGACCAGGATGCTCGGCCCCACCTGTCGCAGATCTCCCGCCACCACCGCCTTGAAGCCGCCTCGTTTGGCGATGTCGCGGGCCACCGGCAGGCTCAACAGCATCGAGTCGGGCCGCTGCATCAGCCGGAGCACCCGGCGGATGTAATCCGCCTCGACCGGCGAGACCAGCTTCGACTGGGAGAAGTCCACCCGGAACGCCTGGGTGACGGCGGGGCCGAGCAGGGTATCGCGGGTCTGGTTGGTGAAGTCGGCGATGATGAGCCGGTCCCGTTCCTTGAGTTTTCCGCTCGCGACCAAGGTGCCCGGCGGCCCGATGCCTAAGGCCCGCATTCCCATGTACCCGGCGGTGACCAGTCCGAGCCCGCCGAACGCCGCGATGCCGCCATTGACTGCACGGCGGAGGGTGAGATTGCGCCGGATGCCTGCCGGGGTGCGTTGCGCGGTGCCGCCGGTCACCCGGCGGTTGTGCGCCAGCGCCGCGGCAACGACAATCGGGAGTCCGAGCGCAAGCAGCACCACCGCCGCGGCGAAGAACCAGTCGGGCAGGCCGAGCAGGGTCCGAAGTCCCCACGCCGCACCGAGCAGCGCCGCCCCCGCGACTCCGAAATAGCCTAGCACCCGGGGCAGCGGCCATTCGTTGCTCGGAGGCAGCGCGGCCGGTGCGGCCCGAGTGGCGGTGATGCCCGACCCGGTGACGGACTGGAGCGCCGCGAGCAGGTGGTCGGTTTTCTGGAACCGGTCCGACGGTCGCTTCTCGAGCAGGCGGCTCACGATGGCTGCCAGCTCGGGGGGCACCGACGGTCGGAGATCGGTGACCGGTGGCGGCGTCCGCGTCATGTGGGCCGCAATCACCGCCTGGGCGGTCGGACCGCGGAACGGCGGCTCGCCGGCCAGGAGCTCGTAGGCCACGACCCCGACCGAATAGAGATCGGCGCGGTGATCGAAATCGCGTTCCGCCGCGGCCTGCTCGGGCGCCATGTAGGCGGGCGTGCCGATCGAAATCCCGCTCCCGGTGAGCCGGCTCTTCTCATCCGCCACGCTGAGCGCCCGGGCAATGCCGAAATCGGTGATGACGGCGTGGTGGTGGCTCAACAGGATGTTGTCGGGCTTGATGTCGCGGTGGATCACGCCATGCGCATGGGCATAGCCGAGCGCGTCGACGATCTCGATCAGCATGCGGACCACGTCGGGCACCGGCAGCTCGCCCTCGCGGTCCAGCCGGGTGCGGAGCGATTCCCCCTCGACGAACGGCATGGTGTAGTAGAGGATGCCATCCGCGCTGCCCGACGCGAGCAGGGTGACGATATGAGGATGCTGCAGGGAGGCGGCCAGCCGGACTTCGCGGCCGAACCGCTCGGCGGAGAGCACCGCGCCGAGCTCGGGCGGGAGCACCTTGAGCACCACCATCCGGGCCAGCTCGATCTCCTCGGCCAGGTAGACCTTGCTCATGCCGCCGCCGCCGAGCTCGCGCTCGATCCGGTAGCGGGAGCCAAGCCGCGCCTTGAGCTTGTCGAGGAGTTTCGGGTCCACGACGAAAAGGTAGGCTGCCGCTCCCCGAGGGGCCAGCGTCAGGCTGCCCCACTATGTTCCTTCACTGCCCCACCTCCGGGAACCAGGCATCAGGGGTCCGGAAAAGGCCTAACGCTGGCCCCTGAATCCTGATGCGTGACCCCTAACCCGGCCACCGATGATTGCACCGGCAATTCTTCTCGCGCTCACGCTCCAGACACCGGCGGCGGCGCCCTACTGGCAGCAGCGGCTCGAGTACGACATCACCGCCACTCTGGACGAGTCGCGGGGGACGCTCGGGGGCACCCAGAGGGTGGTCTATCACAACAACTCGCCCGACTCCCTGCGTACGGTTGGGTTCCACCTCTACCTCAACGCTTTCCGGCCCGGATCCCGCTGGTCCGATGTCGATAGCATGGAGCACCGGCGCCGCTTCAACGACCTCAAGGACCCCGACTACGCCTACAACCGGGTCAGCGGCGTGACGATCGGAGGCGTTCCGGTCGCGCCGGTATATCCATTCGCGCCGGACAGCACCGTGGTGCGCTACCCGCTCCCCCGTCCGGTCGCGCCAGGGGATTCCTTCGCGGTGTCGATGAATTGGGAGGCGCGGCCGTCCACGGTGCCCCGGCGGCAGGGGCGGCGGGGCCGCGCGTTCGACTTTGCCCAGTGGTACCCGCGGGTGGTGGCCTACGACAAGTTCGGCTGGCAGGAACACCCGCTCTATCCGGCGGGAGAGTTCTACGGAGACTTCGGCGATTTCCGGGTGCTGCTCGACGTCCCGGAAGATCAGGTGGTTGGCGCCACCGGGGTGCCGGTGTGCGGCGATCCCGGCTGGGAAAAGGCCAACCGGAATCCCGCTCGAGCGGTGGAGTACCAGCGCGACGCCTATGGGGGGGCCGGTTGTCAGTTGAACCCTGGGGCGGGGCGCAAGCGAATTCTTTGGGAGGCCCGCGACGTTCATCACTTCGCCATCTCGATGAATCCCGACTATCGCTACGAGGGCGGGCGCTTCGGCAATGTGGCGGTCCACACGCTCTATCAGCCGGGCGACGAGAAGAGCTGGGGCGGCGGCGTGGCGGTGCACAACACCGAGATCGCGCTCCAGTGGCTCGACGGCCTCTTGGGACCGTTCCCGTGGCCCCAGCTCACCAACGTGCACCGGATCGAGGGGGGCGGCACCGAGTTCCCGATGATGGTGCACGACGGCTCGGCGGGCCTGGGACTGATCCTCCACGAGGTGGGGCACAACTACCTGATGGGCATCCTGGCCAGCAACGAATGGAAGGAGGGATTCCTCGACGAGGGCTTCACCAGCTTCCAGACCACCTGGTACGAGGAAGCCCAGGGTGCCAGGAACGGCTACGAGACCAACGAGAAGGCCATCGTGCTCTCCGACCTCGACGATTGGTCCCAGCCGACCAGCCTGGTGAGCGAGCACTACCGCGATTTCAGCACCTACAACACGATGATCTACGACCGGGGCGAGCTCTTCTTCCACCAGCTCCGTACCATCGTGGGCGATTCCGCCATGCGGCGGATTCTCCGCACCTACTACCAGCGCTGGAAGCTCAAGCACGTGGATGAGGCGGCGTTTCGCGCGGTGGCCGAGGAGGTGTCGAAGCGGGATCTGGGCCAGTTCTTTGCGCAATTCCTGCACACCACGGGGCTCTATGATTATGCGGTGGGCCGGGTGAAGACGGGAAGGCGGGAGGACGGGAAGACGGGACGCCCACAGGAGGAGTGGACCACAAGGGTGGAGGTCGTACGCAAGGCGCCGGGGATGTTCCCGGTGGACGTGGTGGTCCGCTCGAAAACAGACAGCACGGTTGTGCGGGCGACCGGGACCGCCGAGCGGGAATGGGTTGTAGTCACCACCCGGGGGAAGCCCCGGGACGTAGAAGTGGACCCCCGGGCGCGGGCCCACGACTGGAACATGCTCAACAACCGGAAGACTCGCGGGCTGCTCGGATGGGGGCACGACCGGCGGCAATACGTCTATCTCGATCGGATCTTCTCCCAGCCCACCCGCCGGGATCGGATAACGGTGGGTCTCATGCCCACGATCTGGTACAACGACTTCAGCGGCGTGGTCTTGGGAGCCCGGATGCGCACCGACTATCTGGGCCGTTTCCAGCAGAGCGAGCTTTACTACACGGTCGACACCAAACGATTGAAGGACCACAAAGGGCTCGGTGTCTACAGCAGGCTCCGCAATCCCACCTGGCTCAGGTCGCCCCGGACCACCCAGAGCCTCGAGATGTACTCGCTGGAGGGGCGGAGCGGGCTCGCTGCGAGTGTGGAGCGCCAGACCAACCAGCATAAGGGCTTCGGCGCCCAGACCTTCCGGGGTGCCGGCGTCCGGTGGATGGTTACCACCGACACCGACTACCTCGATCCGGCGCTCTGGGACGGGGGCGGCACGGTGGAAGGCTCGGCCTGGATCCGGAGCAGCGAAAAGCGCGGCGCGTGGAATCTCTCCGGGCGGCTAACCGTGGACGGAGGCGTGGAGTATCGTAACCGGGGCACCGGGCTCACCACCGGCAGTTCCTACGACGCCCAGCCCTACGGCCGCCTGACCGGCGAAGCGGCGGCCCGCCGCTGGCTCGGTCGCACCGGCATCGCGCTCCGAGCCTACGGGGGCCGGGTGGAGTCGGCCCGGCGGCCCTTGAAGCAGCGGCAGCTCTTCCTTGCCGGAGCAGATCCATACGAGCAATTCGCCCACCCGTTCCTCCGCTCGCGGGGAGCGCTCCTCGCCGGCGCGGACGTTCACTATTTGATGCCGGGTGGGGGAGGAGTGCGGGGGCTGGCGGCCGGCACCACCGCTACGAGCCTGATTGCGGTCAACGGGGACTTGGAGCGGAGCGTACTCTCCCGTAGCAAGGCCCGGCTGTTCCGCGATGTGAGGGTGGCGGCGTTCGGCGACGCGGCACTCGCCAACGGCGACGTCCCCCGTCAGGGAACCCGCGGCGCGTCGATCGTGGCCGACGCCGGCGTCGGTCTGCGGATTTCGCACTGCGTAGGCCAGACCAGGTTCGTCACCAGTTTCGATTTTCCGGTGGCCGTCAGCCGGCCTCGCATCGCGGTCAACCAGCGCTTCCAGGCCTTCGCCTTTCGCTGGGTGGTCAGCACCAGCTCGGGGTTCGTAACCGGTGAGCGCCCCGCGCTCGTCCCACGCTCCGCAACCGGTTGTCGCTGAACCAAGTCTCTTCTGATGGAGTCTTCTGTCATGCGCCTCGTCGCTCGCGCCGCCCTACTCGTCGCGGCCTTCCCGCTCACCGGTCACTGGTCGCCGGTCACGGCGCAGGGCCGCGCCTTCACGCCCGGCGACTGGTACCGCCTGACGACGGTCAGCGCCCCCGCGGTTTCGCCGGACGGAAAGCAGGTCGCCTTCACGGTGACGACCGTCGTGACGGCGGAGAACAAGCGTCACGCCGAAGTGTGGCTGGTGCCCGCGGCCGGCGGAGAGCCGTCGCGGCTCACCTCGCCGGGAGTCGAGAGCTCGAATCCCCGCTGGTCGCCCGACGGAAAGCTCATCCTGTTCACCTCCACCCGTCCCGGCGGCAAGGGCCGCACCTGGGCCCTCCGCATGGACCGTCCGGGGGGAGAGGCCTTCGAGGTGGATAGCGTTCCCGCGGGGGTGAGCCCGAGGGACGGACGACTGGTGTTCTACAGCGACACCGCCCTGGGCGGGATGGCCCGCGACACGACCAAACGCGACCCGTTCGGCCGGATGCAGCCGATGGCTCGGCCCCCCTTCGGCGCCATCACCAGTCCGGTGGATCCAGCCCGGTTCGACGGCCGGCACATCACCGAGCTGCTCTACAAGGCCAACGGGCCGGGCTACATCCCGGGTCCGCGCGAGGCCCGGGTGATTCGCGCGGCGCAGATCTGGTCCCGGGACCTCGAGAGCGGTGCCAAGAAGCAGATCACTTCCGATCCCTTCTCGCACCGGGGTGTGACGGTCTCGCCCGACGGCCAGTGGATCGCGTTCGTCGCCGACGCGGCGCTCCGATCGGACTCGGCGGTGCGGGCGGAGCGCGATTCGCTTGCCATCCTGCCCTACGACGCCAAGCGGGACGAGTCGCCCCGCAACGACACCGACATTTTCGTGATGGCCGCGGCGGGCGGCACGGCGCGGAGGATCACCACCGCCAACGGGGACGAGGGGAACCTGGCCTGGTCGCCCGACAGCCGGCGAATCGCCTTCGTGGCCAGCCCCACCCGCACCGCGTCGGCGCGCATTTACGTGGTGGACGCCGCCGGTGGAACGCCCGAGAACACCCTGGGGGACTGGCAGTACGAGCCCGAGCAGGTGTCCTGGCTGCCCGACGGGCGGATTGCCTTCAGCGCCTCGATCGGGGGGCGGACCGCGCTGCTGACCATCGACCCGGCCACCAGGAAGCCAGTGGAGCTGCTCAGCGGCCGCCGTCGGCTGGCCGGATTCGACCTGGACGCCGACGGCAAGACCGTCGCCTACGTCAGCACCAGCATGACCAAGCCCACCGAGCTCTTCATCGCCGGAACCGATGGCCGGGGCGAGCGCCAGCTCACCCATTTCAACGACAAGCTCAATGGGGAAATCGCCTGGTCGGATGCCGAGCGGTTCACCTACAAGTCGGTCGGCAACCTGGAGGTTGAAGGCTGGCTGATGAAGCCCTTCGGATACGAGGCTGGGAAGAAATATCCGCTGGTGCTCTACATCCACGGCGGCCCCCACTCTGCTTACGGCGAGAACTGGTTCGACGAGTTCCAGAACCTGGCCGCAGCGGGGATGTGGGTGCTCTTCACCAACCCGCGCGGGTCGAGCGGATACGGGGCGCCCTTCACCTTCTCCACCCGGGGGCGCTGGTTCGCCGAGGATTACCAGGACCTGATGAAGGCGGTAGACATCTCGTCGAAGCGGCCCGAGGTGGACTCCACCCGTATGGGGGTGACCGGAGGCTCCTACGGCGGGGTCATGACCGCATGGGTCACCGCCAAGACCAACCGGTTCAAGGCGGCCCAGACCGACCGGATGATCAGCGAGTGGACCTACTGGTATGGCGCCTCCGACGCGCAGGGCCTCACCGAATTCGAGTTTTACGGCAAGCCCTGGGAAAACCAGGCCATGTACGATTCGCTCTCGCCGATTCGCAAGGTCAACCGGGTCAGAACGCCGACGCTCATAGTGCAGTCGGAAGAGGACTTCCGCACCCCGATGGGCAACGCCGATCTGTGGTACCTGGCCCTCAAGAAACAGGGGGTGCCCGTCGAGCTGGTGCGCTATCCGAGATCGACCCACGAGCTCTCGCGCAGCGGGGAGCCCTGGCTGCTGGTGGACCGGCTGGGCCGGCTCCGGCAATGGTTCGCCTGGTGGCTCAAGGGCGAGAAGACCCAGACCGGCGTCGTCGCGGGAAGTGACCGGTGACTAGTGACCGGAAGGTTACCCACTACCGGTGGGACAGCATGCCCAAAGAAAAAGTCACCGACCAGCTCGACCGGCGGCTGATCAGCGGAGAGCGAATGATGCTGGCCCACGTCTATCTCAAGAAGGGGTGCGTGGTGCCGAAGCACAGCCACGAGAACGAACAGATCACCTACATACTCGAGGGCGCGCTGAAGTTCTGGATCGGCGAGGAGCAGCAGGAGATGGTGATCGTCCGGGCCGGTGAAGTGCTTCACATTCCGGGCCATCTGCCCCATAAGGCCGAGGCGCTCGAGGACACGCTCGATGTGGATGTATTCTCCCCGCCGCGCCAGGACTGGCTCAACAAGACCGACGACTACCTGCGGCAGAAGTAAAATGGATCTCGGACTGAAGGGACGGGTAGCGTTGGTCGCGGCCTCGAGCCGCGGGCTGGGTCACGCCGTGGCGGAGGAGCTGGCGGCCGAGGGCGCCTCGCTGGTGCTGTGCGCCCGGGGTGAAGCGGCGCTCCGGACGGCGGCGGCGGAGATCATCGAACGCCACGGCGTGCCGGTGCTGGCGCTGGCGGCGGACGTCGGCACCAGGGGCGAGCCGGAGCGGGTGGTGCGCGAGGGGCTGGCCTGTTACGGGAAGATCGACATCCTGCTCACCAACAGCGGCGGGCCCCCTCCGGGCCCGTTCGAATCGCTCGATGCGGAAGCGTGGGACAAGGCCACCGCGCTGGTGCTTGCGAGCGTGGTAGCATTCTGCCGGGCCGTACTGCCGGGCATGAAGCAGCGGGGCTGGGGCCGGATTCTCAACGTGACCTCGATTGCCGCCAAGCAGCCGGTGGACAATCTCATGCTGTCGAACAGCCTGCGCGCGGCCGTGATCGGCTTCGCGCGCACTCTGGCCAACGAGACCGCGCCCTTCGGCGTGACGGTGAACAATCTGATCCCGGGGTTCACCCGGACCGAGCGGATGGTGGAGCTGTCGGTCGTCACCGCCGCGCGGGACGGGATCACCGCGGAGCAGGCGCTGGCGCGCTACACCAGCTCGGTGCCGATGGGGCGCATGGGCGAGCCGAAGGAGTTCGCGGCGCTGGCCGCGTTCCTGGCCTCGGAGCGGGCGAGTTACATCACGGGGCAGAGCATGGCGGTGGACGGGGGATGGATACGGGCGCTGATGTGAGGTGAGACCCCGTTGTCCATCAAGCAATCTGTGAGATCCCAACACGCCCCAAGAACCGGACCATCCGGATAATTCCGTTGTCTTCTGTGAGAGTCTGTGGCAAAAGGGTCCGATACCATGATCCGATACCAGCTCCTTGCGATCCTGGTCGGCCTTTGCGCCCCGACCGCCGCCGGCGCCCAGGCGCCGGCGGGCTTCGACCGCGCCTGGCAATCCCTCGCCACCGCGTGGGACGCGCTGCTGGACCGCGAGGGCATCATCGGCGGCAGCCTGGTCTTCGTCCGGGGCGACAGCGTGCTGGGCCGCCAGCATCACGGCTTCGCCGACCTCGCCACCCGGCGCCCCACCGACGACCGCACCATCTACCATTGGGCCTCGATCACCAAGACGTTCACCGCTATCTCGCTCATGCAGCTCCGCGACCGGGGCCGGCTGTCCCTCGACGACCCCGCGGTCAAGTACGTGCCCGAGCTCCGGCTGGTGCACAATCCCTTCGGCTCGATGGACGGCGTCACCCTGCGGCACCTCCTCTCCCACTCAGCGGGGTTCCGGAATCCCACCTGGCCCTGGGGCGGCGATCAGCCGTGGCACCCGTTCGAGCCCACCGAGTGGTCCCAGCTCGTGGCCATGATGCCTTACACCGAGGTTCGCACCGCTCCGGGTACCCACTACAGCTACTCGAATCCGGGGCTGATCTTCGCGGGGCGGACCATTGAGGCGCTCTCGGGTGACGACTACGAAGTCTACGTGGACAAGAATGTGCTCAGGCCGCTGGGCATGAGCCACAGCTACTTCGACCTGACTCCCTATCATCTGCTGGGCGACCGCTCCAACAACTACGAGGTGAAGGACGGCAGGACGGTCGCCAACGGCCCCGATTTCGATACCGGGATCACGGTGTCGAACGGCGGGCTCAACGCGCCAATCCAGGACATGGTCAAGTATCTGGCCTTCCTGCTGGGAAAGGGTCCCGGCGCCTCGGGTCCGGTCCCGGTGCTGGCCCGCGCCTCGCTCGAGGAGATGTGGCGCCCGGTGCTGCCCACCTCGGGTGAGGCCTCCGGAGACTCGGTGGGGCTGTCCTTTTTCATCCGAAGGGCTGGAGAGCGGCGGCTCATCGGCCACACCGGGAGTCAACGGGGCTTCCGCTCGTTCTTTTACCTCGACCTCGCCAGCGGCACCGCCCTCGTCGGCGTCGTGAACACCGCTGCGGCGGATGAAGGCCCCGGCCGGCACCCGGACACCGCCCTGATCATTTCCGATATCCTGGCCCGCGCGGCCAGGGAGGTCTGGCCGCTGTTCCGCTAGATTTCCCGCGTGAAGCTTTCCCCCGGTGATCGGCGCGACTTCTTCAAGCAGAGCTTCGGCGAATGGGCCGAACGGATGCTTGCGAAGACCGAAGAGCGGATTGTACAGCAGAAGTATTTCCGGCCCCCCGGCGCCCTGCCGGAGATGGCCTTCCTGGCCGCGTGTACCCGCTGCGGCGCCTGCGAGCAGGTGTGCCCTCCTCACGCCATCCAGCCGGTGCCTTCCAGCGGCGGACTCGCGGCCGGCACTCCCGTCATCGACCCCCGGATCCAGCCCTGTGTCGTCTGCCACGACATGCCCTGCGTGCAGGCCTGTCCCACCGGCGCGCTCACCCTCCCGCCCAACGGGTGGGAGGGGTATCGTTTGGCGTCGATCGAATTCCTGTCGGAGCGCTGTGTGACCTATCAGGGAACCCCGTGCCGGGTCTGCGCCGAGGCTTGCCCGGTGGGCGAGCGCGCCCTCTCGATCGACGAGGCGGGGCACCCGGTGCTCAAGATCGAAGGATGCGTCGGCTGCGGTGTGTGCGTCCGGGAATGCATCACGTCCCCCTCATCGTTCAATCTTCGACTACTGGAGGGATGATGGCCGACGCGCCGTATCGGGTCGAGAAACCTTGGGGGCATGAGCTCATCTGGGCCAGGACCGAGCGCTATGTCGGGAAGATTCTGCACGTGAAGGCCGGTCACGTGCTGAGCTGCCAGTATCACAACCTGAAAGACGAGACGATGCACGTGCTCAGCGGGGAGCTCATACTCCGCCTGGGCCGCGGCGACGACCTCACCGAGCGGCGCTTCCGGGCCGGCGAATCGGTGCACGTGCCGCCCAAGCTGATCCACCAGATCGAGGCGGTGGTGGACAGCGACGTCCTCGAGGCCTCGACCCCCGAGCTGGACGATCTGGTTCGCCTGTCCGACCGTTACGGAAGGAGCTGACGGTGCAGGTGATCATCCCGCTCGCAGGCAAGGGCACCCGCCTCCGGCCCCACACCCACCTGGTGCCGAAGCCGATGCTCAAGGTTGCCGGGCGACCGGTGATCGACTGGGTGATGGACACTCTCAAGCCCCTCGATGTCACCGAGTTGATTTTCATCACCGGGCATCTCAAGGAGCAGGTCGAGTCCTACTCGGCCAATCGTTACGGGATTCCCTGCCGGTATATCGAGCAGACGGCTCAGGACGGCACCGCCGGCGCGGTGAACCTGGCGCGGCCCTTCGTCACGGGGCCCGTGCTCATCGTCTTCGTCGATACTGTGTTCGAGGCCGATCTCACGCTGATCGACCGGACCGACGCCGACGGAATCATCTGGGCCAAGGAGGTCGAAGACTACCAGCGCTTCGGCGTGGTGGTCACCGACACGCAGGGCTTCATGACGAAGATCGTCGAGAAGCCGTCCACCCCGATCAGCAAGCTCGCCAACATCGGCCTGTACTACATCCGCGACATCGCCGCCCTGTGGGATGGTATCTCCCATGTGCTCGCCGCCCCCGCCAACAAGGGCGAGTACTACCTGACCGATGCCTTCCAATGGATGATCGAGACGGGCCGCCGCATCCTGGCGGCCGAGGTAGGCGGGTGGTATGACTGCGGCAAGCTCGACACCCTGCTTGAAACCAACGAGATCCTGCTCCGGAAGGGCGCGGCAACGTCGCGCGAATACCCCGGCGTCACCATCCGACCGCCGGTACTGATCGAAGACGGGGTGACCATCGAGCGCTCCACGATCGGGCCCAACGTCACCATCGAGAGGGGCTGCGCGCTGCGCGACTGCGAGCTGACCCACACCATCGTGGGCCGGGACTGCAACCTCGCCGCCGCCACGCTTACCAAGAGCATGATCGGCAATTCGGTGGTGATTCGCGATTTCCGGGGCAGCGTCAGCCTGGCCGACCACAGCGAGATCGTCGGAAACGGTTAGTGGCCGCCCCCGACGACCTCTGCCGCTCGTTTCTCGATCTCTGGTATCACTTCGATCCGGCCGCCGCGACGCGCGCCGGCGCTCCCGGGCAGGACTCGCGGCTGGGCGCCTTCGATGCCGACTCGGTCCGGCTGCACGTGGCCGCGCTCCGCTCGATCGCGGGCGCCGTCGAGGATCTCGACATCGAGGACACCGATGACGAGATAGACCGCACCGGGCTCCTCGACCACCTCCGGGTGCTTCTGTTCCGTTTCGAGCACGAACACCCCTGGCGCCGCAACCCGGCGCTGTGGGTTCGGCACGCCTGCGACGCCCTGGACGGCCTGGTGTCGCGGGAAGTGGCCGACCCCGCCGTGGCGGCGGCCACGCTGGCCCGGATCCGGGCGCTGCCCCGGTATTTCGCCGACGCGCGTGAGACGCTCCGCCGCCCGCCTCTGCTCCTCGTGGAGGTGGCGCTCGACGAGCTGGACGGACTGTCGACGCTGATCGTCGCCGCGGCCGCGCGATTCGCCACGGTGTGGCAGGCGCTGAACGACGATGGCGCCGACGCGCTCGCCGAAGCGGACACCGCGATCGACCGGATGCGGGAGGCGCTGCGGTCCGACCTTGTGCCTGACCTCTCGGCGGGGGGCGCGGCGATCGGAGAAGCCGAGGTGGACCGCCGGCTCCACCACGAGCACGCCAGCGTCCACAACGCGGCCGAGGTGTATCGCGGCGCGCTCCGGCTGGCCACCGAGGTGGAGTCGGAAGTCGTCGCGGTGGCGGCGGCGATCGACCCCGCAAGGCCGTGGCGCGAGGTCTACGAACGGACGGGCGGACGGTGGGGACAGGACGGACCGACTGGCGGGACGCTTCACTCGATGGGTTCAGCGCTCGGCGCGGCGCGGCGCTTCGCGGAGTTGCATGGCCTGGTTTCCGGCGCCGGCACGCCGCTGGTCCCGGTGGATGCAACCAGGTATGAACGGGTGCTCGAGGCGGGCCCGTTCTACCGTCCTGCCGGTGCGCTCACTCCAGCGATGGTCGTCGTGGCGGGAGGGGACCTGCCCGCGGTGCCGTGGTTTGCCGCGCGCCTGGGTGTTCCCGGCATTCACCTGCACCGGAATCGGTGCGATGCGCTGCCCCGGCTGGTCCGTCGCCACATTGCCGCCGCGAGCACGCCGCTCGGCTGGAGCCTCTATGCCGGTGAGCTGATGCGGTCCCTCGGATACTCTCCCGAACCGGAATCGCGGCTGGCCGAGCGGGTGCTCTTTCTGCGGGACGCGCATCTGGCGGTCGTGGACCTCGCGCTGCACACCAGGCAGCTCGCTCCGGCCGAGGCAATCGACTACCTCACCACCCGTCTCCCGGTGGATCGCCGAGTGGCGGAGGCGGATGTCCGCCGCATCGCCTGCTATCCTATCGAGGCCTGCGCCGCGATCCTGGGCTGGAAGGAACTGACCCGGCTCCGCGACGACATTCGAGCCGCGAAGGGAAACCGGTTTACCCTCGCCGACTTCCATGAAGAGTGCTTCCGGTACGGGGGCCTGCCGGTACCGCTGATCCGCTGGGGCCTGGGACTCGATGGCTGACCGGCCCGCCGAAACACTTCC